>DASTKD010000481.1:0-12512 GCA_035716135.1 Ktedonobacteraceae bacterium | reverse complement strand
CAATAGCATTCGCCCGCAGGATTTCGCGGAAGGTGTAGAGGAGTTGTCGCTGCCGCGTCCCGTAGTTGGTTCGCTGGCGGTCTTCAGGAACAAGAAAGGTTTAGAAGTTCTGCTCTCAGCTTTTCATATGCTCTTACAACGCTATCCAACGGCGCATTTATTGCTGGTCGGCTATATGCTTGACGCGGAACAGCAGCGCTTCGATGAACTGGTGACAACGTATGGTCTTGCCGGCAAATTCACGCTGACGGGCCGGATTGCGCGGCGTGATGCGCTGCGCTACCTGCGCGCAATGGATGTATTCGCCTTCTCCTCGCTGCATGATGGCTGCCCCAACGCTGTGCTGGAAGCGATGCTGGCCGGATTGCCCATCGTGGCCTCGCGCGCCGGAGCATTACCTCAGATGATCGAGCATGGCAAAGAGGGCTTGCTGGTGCGGCCAGGTTCCGCGCTAGAACTATGCGAGGCCATCGTCACCATGCTCGGTGTCGAGCATATAAGGCGTAGCTATGGACAAATGGCACAGGAACGGGCGCTGACGTATTTCGCGCCACAACGCGAATTGGATGAGTATATGCAGATATATCAGGAATGTTTTGCCGGGCATCAAGGTTGGCGAAAAAGGCGACCGCAAGGGTCGCCTCTACTATGAACGCCTTGTCTTGCATGGCCGTGTCATAGTAGAGGCGACCCTTGCGGTCGCCTTTCCCACCCCTCTTTCCTGGCAATCATTCACCGACCCTGGTGCCGGGCATCAATATGGTTGACTTCTATTTATTGGGTGTGCTAGTATGAAAAATCACTTTGTGGAAGCAAAAGGAGCAGAAAGAGATGACACTGTCTCCCATCTATTGTAGCGAGTGTGGCGCGCTCAACGTTCCCGGTGCGAAGTTCTGCGTCACATGTGGGCATGTCATGCACGTTCCTGTGGAGCAGGCACCGCTTCCCACCGCGAACCCTACCGGCACCGGACTTCTTCCGCAGGACAGTCTGCTCAATAAACGTTATCGCATTCGCAAGCTGGTTGGCACCGGCGGTATGGGAGCCGTGTACAAAGCGGAGGATACCCCCTATGGAGATCGTCCGGTGGCAATCAAGGAAATGCGACAGAGTAGCTTGACTCCACAGGAGCTTGAGATAGCTACCGGGCAATTCAAAGTGGAAGCGATCATGCTGGCCCGCCTCCAACATCCCAGCCTTCCCCGCATCTATGACCACTTCCTGGAGTCTAATCGCTGGTATCTGGTGATGGATTTCATCGATGGCGAAACGCTGGATGAACGGCTACGCAGAACGCCGGGCAGGAAATTGCCGCCGCAGGAAGTTATCGACATCAGTATTCAACTATGCAAAGTACTCGATTACCTGCACAAACGCCAGCCGCCGGTAGTCTTCCGCGACCTGAAACCGTCCAATGTCATGCTCACGCCCGAAGGGCATCTCTACTTGATCGACTTCGGCATTGCGCGTATCTTCAAGCCCGGCCAGGCCAAAGACACCAAAGCCTACGGGTCTATCGGCTATTCCGCGCCCGAACAGTTTGACCGCGAACAAACCACCGACCAGGCGGACATCTATAGCCTGGGCATCACCATGCACGAAATGCTATCGGGCAGCATTCCCGCGCTCACACCATTCTCCATGCCGCGCTTGAGCTTTCCAGGTCAACCCGCGCTAGAGCGGCTGGCCGCCCTTATCATGAGCATGATCGAGATGGATAAAGAGAAACGTCCGGCAAGTATCACAGCGGTCAGGCAGGAACTGGAAAGCATCCGGGATGCTCTAAGACAACCGGCATTTATACCTTCGGCGGCGCAACCCGCCGCGCCACCTACCCAATACACGCCGCAAACCGCGCAGGAAGCGCCGCACCTGGCCCCGACGCAATATGTACCCCCACCGATGGCCGCGACAGTAGCCATACCAGACTTCGCGGATAGCGCGAAACAAGCCGCTGTCGCAACCCAACTGCCCCGGCCAGTAGCCAGGCGCAACCTTGCGGCTACAGGAAATACCCGCGTTATCGCCGCGCTCGTTGGTATCGTTATCTATGCTGTTGTGACTTTTATCCTGGGCAAAATTTTTCTGGATGCGCAAACAACTGGCAACAGTTTTCTCTTGAGTGCTATCATTCCCGCTCAAAGTACCAACGCTTACTTTGTCAGGTGGGACTACTTTGTACTTGGCCTGAGTTTCTTCATCCCTTGCTTTTTTGCTGCCAGGTATGGCTCAATAGTCGGGCTAGTCGTCGCTGTAATAGGAGCATTGCTGGGAGATGTCCTCTCTCAATTTCTTCCCGCGTGGTACTGGTTCGCGGGCTTTGCCGCGCTCGGCCTTATAGCCGGGCTGGCATACATAAAGACACGCGGATCGTACAATAAGGCTGGGAACATCATGCTTGCCATCGTTTGCAGCTTCGTTGCCATCCTTATCTGGGCTATCATTCTTCTCGTGGGGGACTTCAGAAGTTTAACGGTAGACTTCGGGATATTTCTCCCTACCCTGCTTACTTTGACGCTCGTTCAGCTTGCAAGCCTTGTGCCTCTCGTCATAGCACTGGTAGCAAGCAACGCCTTTACAAAGGTTCGCGCCAGCCAGTCAGCATGACAAAAAGAAACACGCCGGAGCCAACGCGCGCGTTGGCTCCGGCGTGTTTCTTTTTGTCATAATCAATCTGTCCAGAATGCGCGGGAGCTGCCATCGACTCCACCCGTTGTAAGCTGCTGCGGGCTGCCCTGCATAGTATATTTGCCTGTTTTGGCATCTTGCGTAACATTGACAACCCACAGATCAAATTCGTTGTTGGTGTACTGGAAAAAGGCGATTTGCTTGCCATCAGGCGACCATACCGGCTGACTCAGGTACAGGCTGCCCAGGATACGAGTCGAGGCGAAGTAAACCGACATGGCTTGCTTTGCCGTTGTGGGATTATTGGGCGTGGCCGTGACGGATGATGGCGGCATATCCATGATCCACAGGCCCATCTGCGTCGTTGATTCGCGCCGGATATAGGCAATGGCGCTGCCGTTGGGCGAAAAGGCTGGCTCGATATTCTGAGCGGTAGGCGGTGTAATAGCCACACCTGAATCTTGCAAGGGAGTATACATGCCGGGATGGTCGGCGATAGCGTTAGCATCGGCTATGAAAATCTGGATTACCTGCTGCGTACCAGTTTGCGCGTCATAGGCATAGTGGGTATAAGCGATCTGCTGAGTACCGGAATGCACCGGTTGGTAACTCGCATCTGCATCTCCACCATCGCCGAAGCTGGCATAAGCCAGCGCTTGCGGCGTCGCACCCGGATTATTGAAAGGGATCGAGAAGACCTGTAAATCCAGGAAGTAGTTGCCGCCAAAAAGCGAGTTCAGGTTAGCCCACACAAAATTCTTTTGCAGGTCGCTCAGAAATAATATATGCGAACCATCGGGCGACCATTCCGGCTGCATGAACCAGAAAAAGGTGTTTTTCGCAATGCCGGTATCGATATAAAAATGCCCGTTGCCGTTCATGAGGGTCTTCACACGGCCACCGGTCGCGGGTATCACGTCCAGATTAGAGTAATTCTTGAACTTCTCGATATAAGCAATCCATTTGCCGTCGGGAGAAACCGCCGGGTCGTAGATATCGCCGGAGTGCAACAGCTCGGTATTATTTCCATTGCCAGTAATAACCCACAGGTTATGATCGATGGTCACATAAATTTTCCCTTTGAACAGGTTTTGCGCGACCGTCACCTGCTTCCCGCCTGAATTGGTCGTGATGGTTTTGTCACTCGGCGCGTTGTTGTCACCAATGCCGAAACATCCCTGTACGCTCAACGCTACCAGTACGAACAGGCATATTGTCACAAATGGTGAATATCTTTTACTGTTTTTCATCGTTGTCATCCCCATATTCAAACCTGCAAAGCCTGGGGCGATTCAAAGACGACCGCGAAAAGCAGATCGAGCAGGCCATGAAAACCAGACATATTGTCGCTGCTGTCGCCCACGTTCAGAGAGCTAATACCGGCAAACGGGCTACTGGAAACGGCTAGCGGCGCAACAGGGCCAGCAACTTGCGTCTGCGAAGGTTGTTGCGCCGAGGCCAGCATCGCATTGTTGCTACTGGCGGAGATATTGCACGCAGCCTTGTTGCCCAGGTTGAACATCTTTTGGATAACCGGCGTGATCTGGTCGCAATGAGGCTGCACAATCGACTCGCCGCTCGGCAAAGTCGCGGCTTGCGAATAGGGCGGCCCCAGGATGACGCGATTGATCTTATTTGTATCCAGCGTGCGGGCAAAATTCGCCACTTTGAGTACGTCGGACAACAGCATATCGGTCTTGACAAAGCCATTGAGATCATTGGCAAGCTGCGGCAGTTCACCAATGATACTCGAATTGGAAAGCTTGACCTTTAAGGAGTTGAGGACCTGTTGCTGGCGCGCCGAACGCCCAAAATCGCCCACCAGGTCGGCATGACGCGACCGCACATACTCAAGCGCTTCGGGACCTGAAAGGTGCTGCGGCCCAGGCGCGATATACAGGCGTTTGTAGGCGTAAATATCTCCTGTATTGTTGCCAACATCGTCCGGGTAGGTATCATCCGTGATGGGATGCGTCACATCTACATCGACGCCGCCCACCGTATCGATTACTTTGACGAAACCATCCAGGCCAACCCAGGCATAGTAGTTGATGGGAATACCAAAATCCTGCTGGATCGTCTGACGGCTGAGGTCAACGGCTCCATTAAAACCGCCCTGGCCCATGCCATAGCCATGCGCGAAAGCTTCGTCCAGTTTGCCCATGCCGTAGCCAGGAATGTTGAGATAGAAGTCGCGCGGGATCGAAAGCATTCCTACCGTATTAGTGGCGGGATCGATAGTGATAACAATATCGGTTTGCGCCAGGTAGACGGTCGCGCCGCCACTGGTTGTACCGAATTTCTGGTCGGTATCGCTGCCCAGCAACAAAATATTGATACGCGGGCCGCTCAAGATGTCGCCGGTGCGTCCCTGATTGGGGTCCTCTTCGCCTTTAGCGCGTGTCACCGTCTGACCGGTTATGTGAGTAACAGCGTTTGAGAAATTGATTTGATAGTAAGCAAACGCGCTGCCACCGAGCAGGATCAACACCACTAGAACGGCGGTTACGACGCGCGCCCAGATGGGGTAGCGGCGTTTCTTCCCAGGTCTTTTGTTGCTGCCATTCCCGCCGCCGCCATTACCGGGCGACATGGGCGGTTGCATATAGGGAGGCTGGCCCGCGCCGGGGTATCCATTGCCGTTATATCCCCCCATCGACTGCATAGGAACTTGCGCGTAACCGGGCATAGACATGACGGGCGCATTGGTAGTTGGTCCGTTCATGGGTGGGAACAGGGCCGGGTTGAGTGGCTGTGAAACAGGCAGTTGTACAGGCGGCATCTGCATGGCAGGTGGTACAGGTCCATTCGGGAAAATAGAAGTGTACGGCATTATGCCGGATTCGCGGGGTGAGGCCGGGCCATGCATATACGCCTGCGGGTTTACTGGCTGAGGAGCCTGCCCTATCTGCCACGCCTGCTGCTGGTACGATTGGGGTTGAGGAGTCAGGGAAGGCTGCGGCTGCACAATCCTCTGTTCCAATGTATCCTGGTCCAGGATAGCATTGAAGTTCTGCGCTCCAGGTTGCGGCTGCGGTGGTGGCCCCTGAACATTGCCAGCATTCCAATTCGATAACAATCCTGAACGGGGAGGCTGTGGTGGTGGTTGCTGGTTATGGTTAGCCCTGGGATCGTTGCCATTGAGATCAGACGACCAGTTATTCATTGCGGCAATATGATCGGGCATATGACCATTACCATCTCCCTGTTGCATACTAAATTTCGCAAATTGGGATTTCAACGTTACTTACCTGCTTCCTGATGAATTGATCCATTGACTGCCATATAACCAGGCATACTCAAACCTCACTCCTACCTTTTCCACTCCATCACCGTCTTCCACAAACGTACCTGGCCTTATTTGAGCATATATCCTCATCAGTATTAAGGACAGTGGTATAGAGATAACCAGGCTCTCCTTTAGTATAACGAACGGCTCTGCTAAACCTTCACATCCTGGCTTTCGCTATACCATTTTTATCCATGCCATGCCAGAATGATAGGTCTTCTACTGATTAAACGGCTGAAATTGGGCAATCATCACATCACAGGCTCTATTGTCCTATGCCACTGCTCTATTTTATTGTTCTTGCTCTTCTTTCCGGGCCTGTAAAAAGGCCAGGATGAGTGAGCCGATCAATACTATTAACAGCACAATCTCCATTGTGCTGAACGTCTTTTTCTTCTGCATTTCACGATCTCCCTGATAAATATTTCCAATCAAGATCAGGAATGTCATCCTTCACTTTGCCCTGTCATCCTGAGCGCAGCGAAGGATCTCTCTCGCCACGCACAGATCCTTCGCTGCGCTCAGGATGACATTTCCGAATTTGGTCAATAATCTTCATTAGATTACTATATCCCTGTCGAGTGGCTTTGCGTTTTTTCGCTTCCTGTCGCTTGCCCACTGGTGTCTACCATTATTCGCTATTTTCTACCGGCTTTGCTGTCAACTGGATAGAGATGTTCAGGATATGATGTGGCCTGATAAGCTGGTTTATGAGTTCACCTTGAGCAATTATACCACGCGAATCGTTGTTAAATGGCTTACCATTGACCCCAGGAATGTATCTCTGCCTTTTGTGAAGTTTTCATTATGGCAATTGGTTCTTTATTACCTCAAGCAGTTCGCGCAGATAGAAGGGTTTCCTGATAAAATCGTCAGCGAGCGATTCGCTCAGGGCATTCTCCCTTCGTATATGAGCGGAGAAGAGGATGACGGGAATGTGTTTTGTCAGTTCATGGGTCTTCAATTGCTGGCAGATGGTTCGACCGTCTTTTCCATGCAGAAAGACATCGAGCAGGATGAGATCTATGTGGTCGCGCTGGACATGCTGGAAAATTGACCCACTGGTACTGGTGCGAACATCATACCCTTCTTCAGTGAGGAAAGGTTGGACAAAATTCAAAATGTCCATTTCGTCATCAACGACTAAAATACATGTGTTCATCACTACGATCTCCTATTCAAACTGTCTGACATACTGCGTCTTCTCTGCCTCTCAATCATAGCAGGTCACGCTTGTCCCAGTGCTACTGAATTTACTCTGCTTCTTGCAAATTTGATGATAATTAGCACGGATTGGTACTCAGGAAAGTTTCACCGGTGGATAGCCATTAGCTGCTCTACCTACTCTGAGCTAATGTAGCAAGTTATTTGTGAGATTAATATCTCTACTTTCATAAAACGTATTTTGAAATACTCAAATCTTCTTAACGCACCCACAACTCTCTACCACTCCCGTAACTATGCAACAGGTGGAAGCGTTGGGCGACCCAGGCGTGGAAGGCGGCGACATCTGGCAAGCCAAAGCGTCCGGTGAAGAAGAGTACAGCGTGTACCTGCGGTTGGGCGGTGAGCGCTTCGAGTTGCGCCAGGGTGACTGAGCCAGTCGTGATACGTACCATCGAGGTGTCTACCAGCGCGGGCGGTGTATCGCGGCTGGCGAGGTCGGCGATGAACTGGGCATCGGTCACAACCTGTTGATTGGGAGTGATGGCGCGGTCGAGGTCTGTTGCCACGCGCGCCTCTAATTGCGCCAATCCATCGACGCCTCTGGCTGTCGCATTGTTGTAATAGATCAGGTCTGAACGCACATCCAGCATAGCCGTGAAAAGGATCAGCCCTACCGCAATCCAGGTGAGAATCGTCGCCATGCTGGCAGGTGAGGCGTTGCCAGAAGCGCGTTTACAGCCTGATGGTTCGGCGATGCCCATTACCGCCAATGCGATAAGCGGCGGCGTGAGCGAGACAAAGTGGTGCGGGAACAATGGAACCTGCCGCCACAATAAAAACGCCGTTGCCAGCAACCAGCCTAGCAAAGGCAAGACACGCCAATCGCGGCGCAACAGGGCAATCACGCTTCCATACAGCGCGGCCAGCGTGAGCAGTGTCGCCAGCGCGGTCTCCAGCTTAAAGGTATTGCTCGCCTGCCCCACTTGAGGATCGCTACTCAAAAGCGAGCCTGCGCTGGTATGAAACGTTACCACGCTCGACCACATTGCCTGGAATGACCCAAAAAATGGTAGGGTCAATACTAGCATCGTCAACAGGAACGCAACAATGCCTGCGATAACGGACATATATGGGCGCTGACCCCTCTCTCCATGCGCATCCTCCACGCCCCACCACAATCGCGCCGCCATCATCAATCCGACAGGCACGAGCAGCGCGACTCCCAGCAATTTGCTCATGATGCTTAACGCGACCGTCACGCCTGTTAGAATCGCCAGCAGCAGGCCGCGTCGCCCTGATGGATATTTCCACCAGTAGAAGGCCAGGCCCATTGCCAGGAAGGAAAAGGCCACCGAGGATGCCTCGGCCTGGATGGTCTGCGATTGCGCAAGGAAGAGCGGATCAACAACAGCCAGCAGCAGGGCGGCCAGCGCGCCAGCGCGCCCGCTCAATGCCTTGCCCATCAGCAACGCGCCCACCAGCCCTAAGAGCGAAATAACGGCGATGGCGAGCCGCGCCGACCATAGCGATGCGCCAAAAAGGGCATACATAGGATAGGTTGAGAGCAGGAAAAAGGGCGGTTGAGAGAAAAAAATATCGCCATAGAGGGCGTGTCCCGCGCCCATCGCGCGTAGCGATTGCCAGTATACGCCCTCGTCGTAGCTATCGCGGTCGAAAGGCAGGCCGAGGTGATACAGGCGCATGACGATAGCAATGGCGAACAGGGCCACAACCGCCGTCCAGAAAAGCAGGGTTTGCCAGTCCGGGCGGCGCGCCTGTTCTTGCCGCGTACCTGTCAGAGCATTTTTCGTCGCGCTGATTGACATAGATAGTATCTCGTCTCATTTTAGTTATTACTTATATAACGGATAAAGGGCGAGGTTCAGCACGCTGAAGCCCCGCCCTTTATCCGTTGTAGTAGCTTAGCCGCCCATGAAGAACGCCGGTCCCTCGTTGTCGGGAAGTGAGGCAGGGTTGCCCGTGGAGATGCCGCCGTCGCGCATATCAACAGGCACTATGCTCGAATCGATGGTCCGGCTGATCTCGTCATACGAACCGTCGCCGTTAGTGGCGCTGGCGCTGCCTATCAGGGTGTGACCGTTGCCATTCTTGCCATTGCCGTTGCCGTTTTTATGGCCGTTGCCATTGCTCAGCACGTCCTCAAATTCGGACATGACCAGGCGGGTGACGCGCCGCGCATCGGCATCGTCGATCAGTTGCTTGATGTCATCGGCAACCAGTTCGTCGCGTTCAATCAAGGCTTCAGCGACGGCGATTAAAGCTTCACGATGATCTCGCAAGAGACGCTTAACGCCTTTCATTTGTGATTGCAACACGGCTTCGACGCGCTTGGAAAAATCCGGCGGCATGTTTGGACCACCGCCGAGCGGGCTGGCGAAAGCGGCGAATGAGATCAGCGTCCCATCCATACCCCACGCGCCAACGTATAATCCTGCCAGCGTAGTCGCGCTTTCAAGGTCAGATGTAACGCCATTCAAGTTCACATCGAGGAATAACTCCTCGGTGGCGCGCGCGGCCAGCGATACCTGAATACGCGCGAGAATGTCTTCTTTGCTCAGCGTCTTAATGCTCTCTTTGGGACGTGGCAGAGCAAAAGCTGCCGCGCCCTCCAGGTCGCTGCGCTGGTGGATGGTGACATACGCAGGGAAGTAGCGCTCCATCAAGTAATAGGAAGCAACCGCGTGTCCTGCCTCATGATAGGCCAGGCGGCGCTTATCAATGGCGGTCAGCTCACTCAACTGGCGGAAGCCAAACTCATGTATATCCTGCGCCTCGATCAGATCGGCATAGGTTATCAGCTCGCGCCCGTCAAAGTGCGCGATAATCACGGCTTCATTGATGACGTGCTTGATCTCAACCGGAGTATAGTTTATCAAGCGCTGCACCAACGCGGCCACCGAAATTGCCTCACTGTGCTTGACTTTTTCCAGGTAGTACTCAATGACTTCACCGCGATACTTATCGGTCGGCGCTCCCACATGCACCTTGCGATCAAAGCGACCGGGACGCAGCAGCGCCGGATCGAGTGACTCAGGGATATTAGTCGCGCCAATGGTCAGCACCGGCTGCGCCTGCACACGGCTATGAGAAAGGCCCAGGGTGCGCATGATTTTCTTAAACCAGCCCGTCTCGATATTAGGCGGGTCCATCTGCATCAGCAATTCGTTCAGACCGCCGGTACCCATGCCCATAAAGCCCATCATGCCTCCACCCAACATCGGACCGGCACCACGTCCTCCCCCTCCTCCTCCACGCGACATGCCAATGGCATCGATTTCATCCAGGAAGACCACGCAGCCCCCATATTCGCGCGCATAACGCCGCGCCTTATTATAGAGCCGCTTAATCATCAAGATGTCCATACCGATGAACATGGCGCGGAAACTGGCGGCGCTGGCATAAGCAAAGGGAACGCGGGCCTCGGTGCTGATACACTGTGCCAGGTAGCTTTTACCAGTTCCTGGAGGGCCAGAGAGCAGTAGCCCGCGCACAGGCAGGCCACCCATTTTCTGGTATTCTTCGATGCCTTCCAGGAGTTGCACGATACGCCGCGCCGCTTCCAGCACTTCCGGGTTGCCCTTGTAGTCGTTGAAGCCTACACCTGTCTCACCCGGCATTACCCAGTACAGGCGCGGGCGTCCCAGGAACCAGAAGATTGCCACGAACTGGAAGACAATAGCAACCATGTAGAAGAGGAATAAGAAGATGTATTGAAAAATCTGGCTTGCCGGTGGCGGAGTCAACTGCGGGACGACGCGGGTAACAAAAAACCACAGCAAGACGCTAACAACGATGAGCCAGAACCAGCGTCTTTTCGCAAAACGTCCGAACTGATCCATGCCCAGGTCAATTGACCTGTCCAGGTCACTTTGTTTCTTCTCAGTGTTGACTGACACGGTAGTCTATCCCTTCTTTGAAATCCTGAGATACCCCAGGCTCTCTGTTAGACTCACTACGCTTGAGCGGCCCGGAATGGTAAAACGTCAACGGCAACAATGACATCGCCTTGCTGCGCTGCTACAGTGACAAAATGGATCACAAGATAGCCAACCACGGGGCCACCTGGCCCAACATTCGATAGATCCACCTCCCAAAAACTATCGATGGTCGTATCTGATTCCTCACTAATACTCAATCTGTTAATGGCTTGCCAGCTAAAATGCTGTTTGCTGAATTGGTTGACCAGCCCCTGCGTATCGGGCTGCTGCGACATAAAGCTATCCAGAAGCTGTAACGTCGGAACATCACCCTCGCGCAGCGCATGGAGCCAGTTGCTTATCTTTACGCCGCCGCCATCGCCACCATTGATCTGGAAATTATACTGGTCGTACCCGATACCGAAAGGCCAGTTCCCGGTTTTGAAGAAATTCACCGTCGTCGCGCTGCCCAGGATCAACACAATCATTATTAGCGTGATCAGTTTATGGCTACGCATACCACGCAGCAGGTAGTAAAGACCCTTTAGAATGGGACGAAATATACTTTTGAGGATACGGGTTGTGGGAGATTGACCTGCCTTTTTTTTAGGTGGCGCTGGCGGACCACCATCGTTTTTCACCTTTTCCTGCTCCACTTTTTCTGGTGGCTGCCGGGTAGAAGTTGGACGACTACTTATCATCGGGTCTGGCTCGACTTTCTCAGGCTGCTTTCGACAATGCGCTTATCTTTATTATTACGTTAAGGAGAGACAATAATTCTCAGAATATGACGATACTCGTTGGTAGAGCAACGAGCTATGGCATTTCCGCAGAATTGAAGCTACTCTGCTCATATGTACCATACACTACAAAATGGCATTTAGCAAGAGCCTCCATCGCTGGTTCCGCTTATTTTACACTTTCTTTACACTTTCATCCCGGTGGAACGTTTGTTATAATACGGTAGACTGTTCGCGTTTGTTATAATAGTACGTACAGACGTTACAGGAAGGCAGGTGAGGATTTCATGGATATGCACAGGAGCGGACAGGCAGACGAGCATAACACGGCGTATTTCCGGCTGCGCTATAGCACGCAATTCACCATCGGTGGGCGTCCGCATACCATCGAGATGGAGATTCCTGTGCCGGTGGGTGCCAGCGCGGAACAGCGCGAGCAGTTGATGCGCGAGGCGGAAGCGAGTATAGAGCAACTGTACCGCCAGATCGAGAAACGCGGATCTCAGCGTACTCAACCATCAACCGGGGCCAGCAGACCGCAGGAGACCGCAGGCCATAACCGTCCTGGCTCTGCTCCCGCCCCTACTCCGCAGACAGCAGAAGTGCGCCCTCCCACACCTGCCCGGCAGCCCGCGCCGCCTGCGCCGCCTCAGCAAGCCACTACGCGCGATGCTTCACAGGTTATCTCGTTACAGGGGAAACGCGAAGCAGCGGAGATGGCCGCGCCGGGGTCCCAGCGTGCCTCCATCG
>DASTKD010000480.1:0-4002 GCA_035716135.1 Ktedonobacteraceae bacterium | reverse complement strand
TTATATCGAACAAGCTGTTCGTTCTTGAGAACAGTATAATTTGTCTATCGTAGAGTGTCAAGCAATTACGATAAAAGCGACACGCGCCCTTTCAAATGCGGGGTCGGTGGTCAACCACCCTCTTCGCTTTTAACTCGAAGCGTGGCAGAGTGCCTGACTCAACGGCCTCCATAGGTACCCGTAAATTCAGGGCCACGCGCAATTCTTCCTGAATGGTCGAAATCAGTCCTGATGGGCATTCTACCTGCAAAGCAATTTCGTCTAACGGCCCATTTTTCGTGACGATGACGCGATATTCGATGACTTCGGGAAAGCGGTGCAGGATATTCGCCAGCGCTGACGGATAGACGTTGACGCCGCGCACGATCAACATATCGTCCGCGCGCCCCAGCACACCGCCAGGGAGCATGAGAAAGGCGCGGCCACACGGACAGGAATAGCCGCCGTGCCTCACAAGATCGCCGGTACGATAGCGTATAGCGGGACAACCCCAGCGGCCCAGGTTGGTCAATATCAATTCGCCGACCTGACCCTCTGGCACCGGCTGGCCCGTCACCGGATCAAGAATCTCGGCGATAAATTCGCCTTCGTTGACATGTACCCCATTCCTTTCAGAGCAGGAGAAGCCAAACGCGCCCATCTCCGTCATGCCCGTATGATCGTAAGTGCGAGCGCCCCACGCCTGCTCGATACGCTCGCGGGTCGCCGGAATAGAGGCCCCCGGTTCGCCCGCGTGGATAGTGACGCGCACGCTCGATTCTCGCAAATCCATCTCGTGTTCCTGTGCTACCTCGGCTAAACGCAGGGCGTAGCTCGGCGTACAGACCAGCACCGTCGCGCCTATTTCCTGTATGGCGCGTAATCGTTGCAGCGAATCCATACCCCCGCCCGGCACGGTAAGCGCGCCCAGCCTTTTCGCTCCTTCATAGGCCGACCAGAAACCGATAAACGGGCCAAAACTAAAAGCCAGAAAAACAATATCATCCCTGCTCACGCCTGCCGCCCTGTAGATGCTCGTCCAACACTCGGCCCACCAGTCCCAGCTTTCCTGCGTATCGAGAATTTTCAGCGGGCTGCCAGAGGTACCCGATGTTTGATGGAAACGCACATATTCGCCCGCTGGATAGGTAAGGTTCGTACCAAATAAGGGATGTCCCTCCTGATCGCTGACCAGTTCTCTTTTAGTGGTAAATGGCAAATAAGCAAGGTCCGCCAGCCGCTCGATAGAAAGAGTTTCACCGTCTTGCAGGAGCTTTTGCTGGTAAAAGCGATTATGGGGAAGTATGCGCTTTAAACCATCCTGCAATCGCGCAAGCTGATGAGCCTCTATGCGCGAGCGATCAGAAGTTTCCAGTTGAGACATAAATTAATTTCGCCCCTTTCTGGTATGTTTATTCAATAATGATTGGGTATCCATTCTGATGAATTTGCCTACCACAGCCGGTCTTTGTCATCCTGAGCGAAGCGAAGGATCTGTGTCCGTCGCGTTAGATCCTTCGCTTCGCTCAGGATGACAAGACATTACCGCTGGTGGTTGCCAAAGTTCATCAATTCTTCTAATGCGCGACGCACAAAAACGGGCGTCACCTGTTTGCGATAATTGATAGTCAGGTCGGCGTTGTCTAATGGTTTGGCGCGTCTGGCGGCTGCCTGTGCTACCGCGTCGATCAGTTCGCGGCTGAGCGGCTGGTGCAGCAGTTGCGCGGCAGCCTCATTTGCCTCTACCGGATGGGAGGCCACCGCGCCCAGCGTGAGACGCGCATCAGCTACAGTTCCATCATCATTAAAACGCAGCGCCGCCGCTACTCCCAGGATAGGGAAGTCGAACGAGCCGCGCCGCCGCAGTTTCAGGTACACGCTGTGCCAACCATCAGAGGGCGGCAAGAGAATTTCGCTGAGCAGTTCGTCCCGTTCCATCGTATAAGGATTCATGCCGTCATCGCGGAACAACTCGCGCGCTGGCAGCACACGCTCCCCGCGCTCGCTTACCAGCCGTACTTGCGCCCCCAGGCTCAGCAGGACGGGCGCGCTATCCGCCGAGGCGATGGCCCAGCAGCGCGGGCTGCCCGGCGCAACCAGGCACACATCCCCATCCTTCTTCATACAATAGCCGATGGACTGCCGCCAGAACTCGGTTTGATTGTAGTAGTTGCAGCGCGTGTCCAGCAGCACATTGCCGCCAATCGTCCCCATATTGCGCAATTGCGGCGTTGATACTGCTCCCGCAGCCGTAGCCAGCGCCGCATAATGACGCTGGATAAGGGGATGGTCGGCCAGGGTGGCAAGCGTCACGCCAGCACCTATGCGCATACCCTGCTCAGGCGAACCGCTAATATTCTTCAACGATGCAATGCCGCGCAGACCGATCAACACGGCAGGCGTGAACTGGCGGCGCTTCATGTTGGGATACAGGTCGGTACCACCCGCGACCAGCATGGCCTGTTCTCCCTCTCCGGCCAGCATATGAACGGCTTGCTCCACAGTGCGCGGAGCCAGGTAGCGAAAAGGCGGCAGCCGCAGCATCAGGATAGCCCTCCTCTGCCTGTCGCAGACGAGGACGTTCCCGCGCTCTGGTTATGCCCATTGCCATTCCCCTGCGCGCCGTCCAGCGACGCGGGTTGCCACTTGATAAGGCGCGTCGGCCAGGGCGTGGATACCTCAGTGGGCGGAATCTGTGGCCGAGCGGTTACGCGAGCAGTTGTTGACGCGGCTTTCAGCGCTCTCAGCACTTTATCTGGCGTGATGGGAACTTCGTCGATGCGCACGCCAATGGCGTCGTAGACAGCGTTGGCGATGGCGGGAATGGCCGGATTGAGTGGCCCTTGTCCAGCTTCTTTGCCGCCGAAAGGACCTTCGCGGTCGGGAATCTCGATCAGGATAGTTTCGATTTCGGGCGTATCGAGCGTAGTGGGCAGCTTATAGTCCAGCAGCGAAGGGATTTTATGGCGTCCCTTACGGAAAACTTGCTGCTCCATCACCGCCTCGCCATAGCCCATATACGCACCCCCCTCGACCTGTCCGGCCACCAGCAGGGGATTAATGGATTGTCCCACGTCGTGCGCCATCCACAGTTTTTCAACTACTACCTCACCCGTCTCCACATCCACCGCTACCCGTGCTACGCACGTCGAGTAGGAGTAAGCGGGCGAAGGTCCAACTCCTGCTCCCTTGTAATCGCCGTGAATATCTTGCGGCGGCGCGTAAGAACCTGACGAGACTAGCGCGCCGAAACGAGCCTCCGCCAGTTCTATGGCCTGCGCGAAAGGCAGCGTTGCGCCGGGGTCGCTTTCGTCATAAATCACGCCTTCGCCAGCTTGCAGCCGCTCGACAGGCACGCGCAAATGCTCCGCGACCACTTCAAAGAGTTGATCTTTCAGGCGACGCGCGGCTGCAATGGCGGCGTTTCCGGCCATAAACGTGACGCGGCTGGAATACGAGCCGAGATCAACGGGTGTCAGTGTGGTGTCAGCCGTTTCGAGGTGAATAGCTTCCGGCTGTATACCAAGCTCCTCCGCGACGATGTAAGCCAGGATGGAGGTTGATCCCTGCCCTATGTCGGTTGCGCCACAATAGACGGTCACACCGCCTCCCCGGTCAAGTCGAATCTGCACGGCTGAATGGGGCAGATCGTTCCAGTAGATCGGCTTGCCCGCGCCGCAAATATAGGCGGACGCGGCAATTCCCATCCCGCGCCGCATCGCGCCATCTCCCGCTTTGCCGGCAGCGTTGCCATTCATCGCGCTCTTGCCAGTGAGGGATGCCGCGCGGAACTCATGCCAGCCAGAGCGTTCAACAACCGCATCGAGACATTCGCTCAGCGCGCAACTGGTGACGCGCAGGCCATTGACTGTGCGCGTGTACGGCTCAATCAAGTTGCGGCGGCGCAGTTCGACGGGGTCGATGCCGAGGTCATGGGCAATTTTGTCGAGATGCGCCTCGACAGCGTAACGCGGCTGGGTGGTGCCATGCCCGCGTTTGGGGCCGCAGGGCGGCTTGTTGGTA
>DASTKD010000479.1:0-3213 GCA_035716135.1 Ktedonobacteraceae bacterium | reverse complement strand
ACAAGGCCCCCACATCCACCCAACCCCACCCCTTGTCCCTACAGTTCGCGTTGGACGGTTTCATCAGAAGACGACGCTGGCATGTCGCCATACATGCCGCGATATGACGGGGGCATCATGGCGGCGATGCGGCGCATGACTTCGTTGGTAGCATCTTCGATGTCTTCGCGGGTGATCTTCTTGCCTCTGGGTGTCAAGAGTACCGGTTCCCCATAGGAGATGGTGACATCCGGGCGCAACTTTTTGAACGTGTATTCGCTGCCCCAGATGGCGACGGGAACGACGGGGACACGGGCGCGCAGGGCAATCATGCCTGTACCAACATGCCCTCGCCCCAGTTGCTGTATTTTGCTGCGCGTGCCTTCGGGGAAGATCATAAATATTTTTCCGGCTTTGAGCTGCATATCAGCGACGCGCAGGGATTGGCGGTCGGCCTCGCCGCGCTTGACGGGGAACGCGCCAAATAAGCGTATGATCCAGCCAGCCTTACCGTAAAATAGTTCTTCCTTTGCCATGTAGACTACTTTGCGTTTGAGGTAGCAAGGGACAAGCGGCACATCCATCCATGACAGGTGATTAGAGGCAATAATGAACGCGCCCTGCTTTGGCACATTGTTGAGTCCGACCAGATGCACATTTAATTTCAGGAAGAAGAGGAAACGCGCGACGGCGCGCAGCACTATCCACAACCACATGGGAGTATCATAAGGTTCATACAGGTTTTTAGCAGGCTTATGCGATTTCGCAGGCTTCACAGGTTTGCTCGTCTGCTCCACCATCTGAGTCTGTCGCGGTTGTTCTGGATGATCCGATGCCGGACCTGCGCCGCTCTGTTGTGTCATGGCGTTTCCTCCAGGTAAGCGTAAATCACCTCCAGCACCTGTGGGACGCTGAGGTTATCGGTCAATACAACAATGGCGTCATGAGCGGGTCGCATATTTTCTTTATCGGCCTCGTCCCTGCGCTCAATATCCTTCATTATTTCCGCCAGCGAGGGAAGCGCGGCATCCCCTGCTCTCTGGCGTTCCTGCAACTCCGTATAGCGGCGGCGCGCGCGTTCTTCCAGGCTGGCGGTAAGGTAGATTTTCAGTTCGGCGTCGGGCAGGACTATCGCGCCGATGTCGCGCCCGACCATCACAACGCCCTCTTGCCGGTAGGCCAGTTCGCGTTGTCGCGCCCGCAATACCGAGCGCACTTCTGGATGGTTCGACACCTGCGAAACGACTCCCGTTACCGCCGCGCTACGTATCTCCCAGGTGACATCCCGTCCACTGACTTTGACGGTATACTGGCGACCATCCTCGACATGCGGGTGGTCTATCACGATGTTGGCATGTTGCGCCAGTTCTCCCAGAGCCACGCCATTCCGCAAATCAACGCCCCGTTGCAGCGCCAGCCAGGCGACCGCGCGATACATCGCCCCCGTATCAAAATAGAGATAGTCCAACTTACGCGCCAACTGCTCCCCAACCGTACTCTTGCCGGACCCCGCCGGTCCGTCGATGGCGATTCGCCCTGGCCGTAGCATGTATCCTCCGCAGGTTCATGGTTGCCAATACTCTGAGGATTATATCATATTGCTCATCGAAACGATTTAACATAACAAGACGTGCTAGTTCATAGCAAGACAAGTCAACAGAAAGGATACGAGCAACATGGCAAAATATAGCGCGGAATATGTTCAGACGGGGATGCACATCTATACTTCCGACAACCATGAGTTGGGACATGTCGCAAAAGTGTATGAGGACTCGATGCTGGTGCATAAGGGTCACATTTTCCCGACTGATCGCTATATTCCTTATAGCGCAATCGAGTCAATCGATAATGGCAACATACGGTTAGATATGCCATTGGATGAGGCGAAGCAGAAGATATGGCACAAGCGACCGGATTATGAGAAACACCTGGGCGACCCGGTACAACTTTTCTATGATCGCGGCCACGGTGTCCACGACCCATTCGATCAAGCCGATTCTAAACAGACGTAGCCTGACGCCCACAAGGGGCGTCACTACATGTCGGCTTTCCTTTCCCCCATCAATGCGGGGTTAGGCCGCAGGGGTTACTTTTCTTACGAGTCGCGTAGCTCGTGTACTTCGTCATCCGTTAAATATCTCCACTTGCCAACCGGTACATCGCTCAGTTCCAGCGTTCCGATGCCGACGCGCATTAGTTCGAGTACAGGAAAGCCTGTGGCCGTCAACATACGTCGCACCTGGCGCTTATGACCTTCGTGGATGGTCAGCGAGAGCCAGCAATTGCTGCCAGCCTGCTTATAGACGCTGACCCGCGCGGGCGATGTTTTGTGATGTACTCCATTGTCCTCTACGATTTCGACGCCCCGGCGCAGGTCATTCAGCGCGCTCGCGGGCGGGTAGCCTTTCACCAGAGCGCGATAATGCTTATCCATCGAGTAGCGCGGATGGGTGAGGCGCAGAGCAAAATCGCCATCGTTGGTCAGGAGCAACAGGCCGCTGGTGTCAATATCCAATCGTCCAACGGGATAGACGCGCAGGCGGCGCAATTCCGGGGGCAGCAGATCAAGTACGGTTGGCCGCTTCTGCGGGTCATTAGCGGTACTAACGTAGCCAGCAGGCTTATGCAGCAGGATATACACCGGCTTTTCGACGAACTTTACAGGCTTCCCATCGACCGCGATGCTGTCGTGTTGGGGATCGATACGCGCGCCCTGCGTCGTCACGACCTGGCCGTTGACACGCACGCGCCCGGCCTCGATTAGCAACTCGGCATGGCGGCGCGACGCGATGCCAGCATGAGCGAGGTAACGCGCCAGCCGCTCACCCTCCAGTGGTTGCTGTGTCATGCATCCCTCCCAACCACAATGCAGGCAGCGCACTGCTTCTCGCGGCACGTCTGCGCGTATATGTAGTGCAGCCCCTGCTGCTGGCAGGCGTTTCCAGGTTCGCGCTCCAACCCCAGTTGCCGCCACATCGAGCGCGTCACCTGGTTAGAAGTCAATGCTGGATAGGCTCTGTAAAGTTCCTGTGCCTTTTCGAGCAAAGATTGATCCTGTTCAAGACTGGCAACGGCAGCCGCGAACGGCAAGACCACATTACATATGAGAATATCGGCGCGCGCGGTGCCGAGATCGGAGAAGATGAAGCGCAGACGATCAACCAGGACGCGGGCTAGCCCGCGTCCTGGTTGATCGTCTGCGCTTCATCTTCTCCGATCTCGGCACCGCGCGCG
>DASTKD010000478.1:0-10644 GCA_035716135.1 Ktedonobacteraceae bacterium | reverse complement strand
TGCCAGGTAAGGGAACCTTAACGATGTATATTACTGCCGATGATGGTTGGATTATCTCCATAGGAAAGGATAGTAATGGGGACCAGCCGACCCCAAAACAAACAATTATGGCCCATCCCACAAAGACCAAAAAAAGTCCGATCAAAAACTACCCTGAAATAGGAGATAACAATGTTCCTTCCGAACCTATTCTACGCTCGATCAAAGTAAACTTCCCAGCTGCTGGCGTCTATCCTGTAGAAATAGACTATACCGAATGCTGCGGTGATCAAATGACATTAGTTATCACAAACGATTTTACCCCGGTTCAATCGTAATCAATAGAAACCTGCCCTGGTTATTAAGAGGGGGATTACGAGATTTTTCAAAAATCGATATAATTCAAAACCAGCCGCAACTTTTCATAAGGTTATCGCTTAAAAACTTCATCCAGCTTACCTGCTGCCTCTTGTTGCATCAAAGGCAACACATGAAAATACACCTCTGACGTAATCGACATTGTACTATGCTCTTAAAAGCTTCTGTATTACCAACGTTCATTGTAGGGGCGGGGGTGGCGCGGATGTGGGGTGGGGACCCTTGCGGTCGCCCTTGCCTTCTATTCCCTGCTGGCAAAAATCTGACTGTTCCTTTTGTTAGACCGTGTCCCAACCAGCCGCCAAACCATGTGATATAATAGCCTAAGCACTCGCGCCGCATCGCTTCTCATGAGATGCGCCTGCGCGAAGGCACGAAAAGACTGCGAGCGAGGGGCCTTTGTAGGTATGTTTCGTAAGATTTTGATTGCCAATCGCGGCGAGATCGCGCTGCGTGTTATCCGGGCGTGCCGCGAGATGGGGATACGCTGCGTCATCGCTCATTCGGAGGCTGACCGCGACTCATTGCCTGTGCGCATGGCGGATGAACATATCTGCATTGGGCCGGGCGCGAGCGGCAAAAGCTATTTGAATATCCCCAATATCATTAGCGCGGCCCTGATTACGGAAGCGGACGCCGTTCACCCCGGCTACGGTTTCCTGGCAGAGAACACCAGTTTCGCCGAGATTTGCGCGGATGCGCGGCTGACCTTCATCGGGCCGACTGCTCAGGTGATGGCCTTGATGGGTGACAAGGTGGCGGCGCGCGAAACGATGAAGGAACTGGGACTGCCTATGTTGCCTGGCACGCCTGTATTGCGCAAATTGGACGAGGGCATCGAGGCGGCGCGCGCAATTGGCTTCCCGCTCATGCTGAAGGCTGCTGCCGGCGGAGGTGGGCGCGGCATTCGCCTCATAAAACGCATGGACGAGTTTGAGCGCGTCTTCACCACCGCGCAGAACGAGGTGCGCGAGGCGTTCCGCGACGACGGGCTATACGTCGAACGCTACCTGGAACGTGCGCGGCACGTTGAGATTCAGGTGCTGGTTGACAACTTCGGGCATGGCGTCTATCTTGGCGAGCGCAACTGTTCGTGCCAGCGCCGCCACCAGAAGGTGCTGGAAGAATCGCCCAGTCCGCACCTGTCGCCGGAATTGCGCCGTGAGATGGGCGAAAAGTCCATTCGCGCCGTAGAACTGATCGGCTATCGCAACGCTGGCACACTCGAATTTCTGCTTGACGAGCAGGACCGCTACTATTTTATGGAGATGAACACGCGCCTGCAAGTCGAACATCCCGTGACGGAGATGGTGACAAGCACCGATCTCGTCAAGGAGCAGATACGTATTGCGGCGGGTCTACCTTTGCAACTCGAGCAGGATACGCTGCAATTTCGCGGCCATGCCATCGAGTGTCGCATTACCGCCGAAGATGCTGATAACGATTTCCGCCCCCAGACGGGCGTGGTTGAACAATACCTGCCGCCTGGAGGGCCGGGCGTGCGTGTTGATAGTCATCTGTACGCGGGTTATTCGATCCCGCCGCATTATGACTCGCTGCTGGCGAAGCTCATCGTATGGGCGGACACGCGAGAGGCCGCGATTGCGCGTATGCAGCGCGCGCTCGAAGAATTTGTCATCGAGGGTGTTACCACGACGATCCCTTTCCATCAACGCTTGCTCAAGCACGAGGGATTTATTCGCGGCGACACCTACACTCGTTTCCTGCAAGAGGAAGCAGTGGCGCTAGGAATATAAAACACCAGGTTCGAACGAGGGAGGTGCCGTTATGACTCGTGTTGTTGTCACAGGTATGGGCATGGTCACGTCGCTGGGGAACGATGTTGCCTCGACGTGGGAGGCGTTGTGCCAGGGAAAATCTGGCGTCTCTTATATCGAAGGCTACGAAGGCTATGATATGGAGCAGTTCCGCGTGAAGTTCGGAGCGCAAATCAAGAATTTCGATCCATCCCCGTATTTGGATCGCAAGGAAGTGCGCCGCAATGACCCTTACGAGCAGCTTGCCATCGCCACCTCGAAACAGGCGCTTGCGCAATCCAAATTGCAAATCACCGATGAGAACGCCGATGACGTGGGCGTGTATATCGGCAGCGGCATCGGCGGTCTTGTCACGCTGCACGACCAGTTCCGCATCCTGTTCGAAAGAGGCCCCGGCCGCATCAGCCCTTTCTTCATCAACATGATGATCGTGGATGGCGCGCCTGGCCGCGTCTCGATAATGACCGGGGCCAAAGGGCCAAACTGGGCGGCGGTTTCGGCCTGCGCCACCAGCGGCAACACCATTGGCGAAGCGTGGGAAACCATTCGCCGGGGCGACGCGAAGGCCATGATCGCGGGCGGAGCCGAAAAGGCTATCACCCCGATTGCGATGGCGGCCTTCGACAACATGACCGCCCTCTCGCGCCGCAACGATGACCCGCAGGGAGCCAGTCGTCCCTTCGATGCCACCCGTGATGGCTTTGTGATGGGCGAGGGTTCGGCCATGTTGATTTTAGAAGACCTCGAATTTGCGAAGGCCAGGGGCGCGAACATTCTGGCCGAGCTGGTCGGATATGGCTCGACCTCTGACGCCTTCCACGAGACGCAACCGGCTCCCGGTGGCTCCGGCCTTGTGCGTGCCATGCGTCGCGCCCTGCAAAAAGCGGATTTGCGACCTGATCAAGTAGATTATATCAACGCGCATGGCACCTCGACTCCCTATAATGACAAGACGGAGACAGTTGCCATTAAAACCTGCTTCGGCGAACATGCCTATCGCGTGGCGATCAGTTCCACCAAGTCTATGACCGGGCATACGCTGGGCGCGGCGGGCGCGATTGAAGCCGTGGCCTCCATTATGGCAATCCAGACAGGCATCATCCCGCCCACCATCAACCTGCATGTGCCTGACCCTGAATGCGACCTGGACTACGTTCCCAACGAGGCGCGCCAGGCAACGGTCAACATAGCCATGTCGAATGTGATGGGCTTTGGCGGTCATAACACCTGCCTGATTTTCAAACGCTATAGCGAGTGATGCCAGCGAGGGAACCTGGAAATCCAGTTGTCATCCTGAGCGCAGCGAAGGATCTGCGCGTGGCTGACGAGAGATCCTTCGCTGCGCTCAGGATGACAATAAGGCGAAGGATGACAGCAGGATGGGCAGAGGCACAAATAAACTACTAAGGGTGGAAAGGAAAATGGACATACAAGAGCATGAGACGCCCTGGATACGGCGCGTCGAAGATTTGATCAACGTACTCGAAGGCAGCACCGTGGGCGAACTGGAGCTGACCGAGGGAGGCACGCGCATCGTCATTCGCCGTAGCCCTAACATGATGATGGTCTCTACGCCGGCTCATGCCGTTACGCACACGAGCGGCGCTATGCCGCTCGCCCCGGCGCGCGCGGAAAAAGACGACCGCAGCATACCCATCGTTTTTCCCATGACGGGCGTCTACTATGCCGCGCCGTCTCCCACCGAGCCGCCGTTCGTCACTCCTGGCAGCTTCGTAGCCGTTGGCCAGGTAATCGCGCTGGTCGAGGCCATGAAAGTCTTCAACGAAGTGCAGGCTGAGGTCGCCGGTCGCGTGCGCGAAATGGTGGCTATTAACGGCGAGGTGGTGCAAAAAGGCGACACCCTGCTGAAAGTGGAACCGATGTAACCGCCGGGTTTGCCCGGGTGCTCGAAAAGCTGACTTTGACTTCCCACACTATGACAGGTTTATGACCCGTTTGTGATATTCCAGTGGTTGAAAATACAGGATTATTGATATTAAATCGGCGAGAGTACCAGTGAGGTCATGAATTGCCCGTGCTGGTAGGAAATCATGGACCCGGCTTCGCCTGGCACGTAATCGATCTTGCCATCGTGGTCGGCGTCATAGCCGAAATAGGCATGGTTCGCCAGCGTCGCCAGTTCCTGTGCTTTCGCGCCATCAGCAGGATTATTCAGCAGGGCCAGCGCGTCTTGTTGAGCCGTCGTTAGCCAGGTATTCATGTCTTGCAGGCCGTAGGTGACGTGTCGCGAGTGTTCGTGGATGAGGCTGTTGGCATCGGGCTGGCTGTTCGCCAGTAAGTCTTGCGCTTGAGTGACAGCGATATAGCCGTTTGCGCCGAGCAGGCCGAAACCATCCCCTGTGCTTGCGATGCCCGCCGAGCTGCAACCAGCATCCAGTGGTTTATAGTCAGCGCCAGACTTGCCCTCCATAATATCCAGCGTGGCCTGCGCGATGCAGCGTATAGCCGTCGCGTTCGGGTTTGTGTTCAGGAGATGCGCGACCGAATTTAACAATTTGGCCTGCTCGATCAAACCCACCAGCAGCCCGATATGACCGGGCGTGGTCGAGTAAGTGGTGAGCATGTGGCGCACGTACACGAAAGCTTTGGCTGGAAAAGCTGCCGAGAGCAACACATTCTGGGCGGGTTTTGTGGCCGTGCCATGTTCCAGCGTAATTTCGATTTCATCGCCCAGACCCACCAGATTGACGCCATTATCTGAATAGGTCAACGTATATGCCTGGTCTTTAGGACTTAACGCGCCGAGCGCGAGAATATGTTTGGTGCTGCTATCAATGAACCAGGCGTCGTACTGGGAACCAGATGGAGGAGTGCGTAAGTTGCTGATGGATATGGTGATGGCATTGCTATGTCCAGATCCGCCCGGCTGATCGATGAAATTGACCACGCCATTTGCGTTAGAGGCCAGCGCGGAATTGCCGGGCGCGGCCTGGTTCGCGGTATTTCCAGATGTTGCAGGCGTAAAGCCGAAATTGGTATTTTTAATGAGGGCAACCGCGCCAATGGTCATGCCAGCAATGAGTACAAGCACCAGCGCCGCGATCAAGGCGATCCGGCCAGGCAGGCCGACGATCGGGCGCGTCCTTGCCAGCGACTCAAACTTCAAGCCGTCCTGCTCATCCCCCGGCGTATCGCGTTCAAGTTGCTTATTCTCTTTGGAGCCTTGCATGAATATTTCTCCCTCAGCTTGCGTTTGCATCTGGATATGCTCTTGTTTGCTTACACGGGTCAGTATACCATGTTGCCAGTGCGTAATAAAGATGATGAATGCTGTAGCCAATCCAGAGCGACCCCACTGTTGTCATCCTTCACTTTGGCTGTCATCCTGAGCGCAGCGAAGGATCTCTCGTCAGGCCACCACAGATCCTTCGCTGCGCTCAGGATGACAACGGGCAGAGACGGCTCTTGCGGTCGCCCAGATTCCATCTCAAACCTCCCATTACTAATGACTTGCCATTCACGGTACTAATTGACTACATGGCAAGATTGACTTTCCCCGGATGCGTGGGTACACTTGACATAGCAACCAAGCGGTGAAAACATAAAGAGCCTGGTATGACCCATCCTCGCCAGTGCGTTCTATCCCACCCAATCTATCCTCCATGTAGTTCGTCCCTCCACAGGCTTGACCACGCCTATACTGATTCTCTCCCCTCTCTTCATGGGGCTTCTCCGGCATACCGGTCGCCAGATTTTCTGTTTCCCTTTGGGCTGACAGGTATGCCGGTGAGGCCCTCCCCTCTATTTTTCACTCCTGTATGATGAAGACAGAAGTATAGGAGGAAAGAACTGTGGTCGCGCCTGTTACCCTGATTGAGACGCTTGCGCATCTGCAACAGCATGTATCAGCGGCGTATAGCCGGCATTTGCTGCTGGACTATGCCCGTAGGAGCGCATGTGCGCGGCTGGGTCTCCTGTTTCGTGTCGATGGGCTGACCCGGCAACTGGTGCTGGTGGAACGATGCGGACGCGCTCCAGCTCCACTCCATGAACATTCTTCTGAATACGCGCCTGTTCCTCTGGATGGTTTATTTGGCGCGCCTCTGCATCAACAGGGTCTGCTGCGCGTTTCCGATGTGTATAGCGACCCGCGCAGCCTGCCAGAAGAACAAAGCCTGTTGTGGCGCGGCGGTCAAGTCCTCTTGTGCTCGGCAGGCATATCCTCAAAAAGTTCCGGCACGCAGGGGGTGATGGTATTGTGCGCCGGGCCAGAGACAACTGAAACAATAGCGACGGCGCAGGTGGAGAATGAGATACTCATTTGCGCCGCGCTGCTGGGCGCGTATCTGGAAGATGCCTCTAAGGAGACGCTGGCAGCCATCGACCGCGAGCGCGGCCGCATCGCGCGCGATATTCACGATGGCGCGGCGCAGGGCATCGCCCATGCAATCCACGCGCTCGAATTGGCGCAGCGCATCCTGGAAAAACAGCCACAGGCGGCGCGGCGCGAAATCCAGCGCGCCCGCGAAACGCTGCTGGAAAGTCTGAACGACTTACGACACGACATCTCAGCCCTCTTACCTGCCCGGCTTGAGCAGATGAGTTTTGCTAAGGCTGTGCAGGTTTTGCTCGACGATTTTAGCGCACACGAACCTGCCATTATTCTGCGCCGCGATGAGATACAGATCAAATACCTGCTTCCATCATTGGAAGCTCCTTTCTATCGTTTCCTGCAAGAAGCATTGCATAATGTGCGCAAACACGCGCGCGCCAGCCACGTCACTGTGCAAATACAGTCGTTGCCCGGCCTGCTGGTGGCGCAGGTGAGCGACGATGGCGCGGGTTTTCATATGGAAGAGGCGTTGCGGCAGGGCAAAGACGTGGCGAAAAATGGCACGCTGGTCGGCTTTGGATTACGCACTATGCGAGAACGTATCGAACAGGCCGGGGGCGTGCTGGATGTTATAAGCAAACCCGGCGCAGGCACAACCATCAAAGCGCGTTTCCCACTCGCTCACCCGCCCGTCGCATTGACCGGCCGCGAACGCGAAGTGCTGCGCCTGCTCGTCAATGGCGCAACCAACCGCGTTATTGCCTCTGAACTCTCGATAAGCGTTGAAACCGTTAAATCGCATGTGCATCATATCGTGCAAAAATTGCAGGTGAAGGATAGAACGCAGGCGGCAGTGCTGGCCGCTCGCAAACAATGGGTGTAGCCAGAAAATGTATCACAGCGCTGTACCTCTTTTGCTCCCCGTCACGTATTAAATATATGCTACAATTGACAGTGGAATAAGACCTGAACGTATTTTTTACGAGGTGACGAAATGGCAAAAAAAGCACGTAGCAAATCCGACCCGGCTCAAAAAGATCAGGCAAATGATCAACAAAAGAAGCAGGCGAAAAAAGAGGCAAAGGCGATGCTCGCTATCGAGCAGGTGAAATCCTCGCTTGAAAAAGCCAGAAACAAGCTTGCTAAGGCGCAGGCGCGCGTCGAAGCGCGCTCGACACATCTCCATAACCTTGAGACAAAGCTGACAGCCGCGCGTTCTACATCTCCAACTACCCCGGCACCAGTAGAAACACAGGCACCGGATAGCGGCTTTGATCACCAGGGCGAGCAAACTGATACACTGGAACCCGCCACCAGTCCAGAAGTGCCATCCACAAGTTCCTCTAATGGAGAGAATCACGCCAGTACCGCTCCCGTCCACACAGAAAGCCAGACGGCATCCGACCCAGCCACGCAGAAAACGGAAGACACATCTACCGCGACTCCCGCTCAAGCGACAGCAATGGAGCCTGTAAATTCTGACCAGGGGAGCCAGACTACACCTACCAGTACCAGCGCTTCCACTCCTGCTAAAACGACACCCAGACCGCGCCCGCCGAGAGCCAGGACGACGACACCCGGACGCGCGCCCGCCAAACCATCAACAACCGCCGCGTCCAAATCACCCGCATCATCGACGCCAGCCCGGCGAACAACGACGCGCAAACCCGCCAGCACGCCTAAGACACCGCCCGAAGCATCAAACGGCAACAAAAGCGAATAGATGATGGTTGTAGGGACGCGATTTATCGCGTCCGCCCTCGCGTCCCTACACATGCCGTTTATGTCGTTTGCGCCTCGCAATTTTTTTCGCGGAAAACCAGGTATGCTCTTTCCCTGCGGCCAGCACGCCGCGCTGGTCGAGTTGCAGGTAGACGAGCAGGGCGATGCCGAGTAGCGCTGACTCGATGAGGTACGCGCCTAGCACATCGCTGGCCCAGTGCGCCCCCAGATAGATGCGCGAAGGACCAACCATCACCACGAAGAAGCCGGAAACCACCAGTAAGGCGATGCGCCACCAGCGCCGACCATCAAAGAGGATCACCCCGAAGGTAAACAGCAGCCCCCAGAAAGCCACATAGGACATGACATGGCCGCTGGGAAAGCTCTGGCCGCTGGCGTTGCGAAAGACCTCGACCGCGCTTGCGTTGGGACGTGGACGACCAACGGTGATCTTAACCAGCAAGTTCAGCAGCCCGCTGACTGCATAGACAACCGCGATGGTGACGGCTTCCAGGCGCAGGTCTAGCAGCCAGAAAATCACGGCTGCCAGCAACACCAGACCAACCGATAGCCAGTCCTGATAGCCGATATAGCTGACGGCAGTCATAATCCCACTGAGCCAGGGGGTCTGATCCTCTTGAAAGGCGCGGGTAATCGTGACATCCACTCCCAGCACAGGATGGAAATGGACAAAGGTTGCCAGCAGGGCAAAGAGGACAAGCAGCGCAGCATAGACGCCCAGAAAGATATAGCCGCGCTTGAGCCTGCGATACCAGGGCAGGCGCGCGGCTGCTACATCCTGTTTTGCCTCCTGCACAACCTCCTCCGCCTCATCTTCAACGCGCTTATTGGCAGGCGCTTTCTTTGTATCCCGCGTACTTTTATCTCGCGCATGAAGCTTTTGCTGCTCCGTCTCGCGTGGTACATCTGGCATAAGATTATCTCTCCATTTTGTTCTTATCCTGCTAGCTAGTAGTAATACGCTTTGGCGGCCTAAAAAGTCAATATTGACGAATGCAGCATTTCCCGCTACAGTTGTAGGAGTGCGATCATAAAGTTTTCCAAAAGAATGAGAGCATCCCTGGACTGCCATCCCCTGCCAGTTGTCATCCTGAGCGTAGCGAAGGATCTCATGTGCCTGAGACGGAGATCCTTCGCTGCGCTCAGGATGACAGGGTGCAGCAAAGAATGACAGGACGCATCTGTATTGGTGAAAGTATCTAAAAAGGAGTCTACATAATGTCGCAACTCGAAGTCCGGCGGGCGCAGGAGAGTGACCGCGAGGCGGTGCTGGCTTTTTGCAGCCAGACATGGGATTGGGGAGATTATATCGCCGATGTCTGGGATGAATGGCTGCACGCGGAGCAGGGAGCCTTATTCGTTGCCACGCTGGATGAGCAGCCGGTGGGGATCGCCAATATGCGCATGTTGAATGCGAGCGAGGCGTGGTTAGAGGGGATGCGCGTCGATCCTGCTCATCGACAACACGGCATTGCGAACGCGCTCTTCGATGCGCAAATCGCCGAGGCGCTGCACCGCCACGCTCTCACCGCGCGCCTGATTACCGAGTCTACCAATACAGCCTCGATCCGCCTGATCGAGCGCAACCACTTGCGCCGCGTCAACGCCTTCGCGCCATATCACGCCACCCCCGTCACGGAGAACTCGAAGCGCCAGTATGGTATGGAAACGCCCACGCTGGCAACCCTGGCGGACCGCGACGAGATTATCGATTACCTGAACGTCTCCAACATTTTCCCCGCCGTTGGTGGCCTGTACAATGCAGGCTTCACGGCCTATTCCATTACCGCCGCGCTGATCGAGCAGAAAATAGTCGATCAACAAATCTACCTGCTGCGGCGCTGGAACCGGCTGGATGGGCTGGCAATGATGGAAGTGCGCGAGAGACACGGAGAGAAGCTGCTATCGATAGGCTATATCGACGGCACTACCGAGTCGATCAGCCTGCTGGCTTACGCCATGCGCCAAAAGCTCCCCGAATTTGGCCTTGAAAACGTCCACGCCGATATACCCGACCTGATGATGGTACGCGACGCCTTCACCGGCGCTGAGTACGAGTCGGATGGTTCGGTGTTCTACATCTACGAGCACGGGCTGGTTTAGGGATTTAATACAGCGTCCAGATTCTCCAGTGTATGGTAGCGCAACAGCCAGCAGCCGTAGTTCATGCCGCCACCGACGGCTGGCAGAGCCATCCATTGGCCGTCATGCAGACGGCCCTGGCGCAGCAGTTCAACCAGCGCGGTTGCGATACTGGCATTAGAAAGGTTGCCGTAGTAGCGGAAGTTATCGACAAGCTTGTCCATTGTCGATTGCGGCCAGCCATAGTCGTTGATCAATAATTCGCCCATGCGGCGCGTGATGCGCGAGTTGGCCTGGTGGGGGATGATATACGCCAGCTCGGCATGAGCCAGACCGGCATGACGGCACAACGCATCGACTGATTCGGCCATCGCGCGGGGAGCTTCACGG
>DASTKD010000477.1:0-6668 GCA_035716135.1 Ktedonobacteraceae bacterium | reverse complement strand
ACTGGTATTTACCGCGCGCATCACGAAGTAGATGATAATGCCAACCGCCAGGAAAACAAGCGCCCAACCGATACCACTGGTATTCGCGCTGGACAATGACAGGTATGCGCCGCCCTGTTTCTGGAGGCCCTGCACTACCGGATAGACGAAGGCAGCCAGGTACACCGGGATAATGAAGATCAGCCAGAGGATGCCGTACCAGGCAAGGCGTGGCAATCCCAGGAAGCTCTTTGTGTTATTTGTGAGCTGGAAGAGGTCTGGCCGTCGCCAGCGTACCAGCAGCGCGTTTATGCCCGGCATGATCCAGGTCAAACCTGCCAGCAGCACGCCAAAGAAGGTCGTACTCGCCAGTGAGAAGTTAAAGAACGTCAACAGGTAGAACACCGCTCCCAGCAGCACAGCGAGAATGATGACACGCAAAGGCGCATTCGTGCGCTCATTGACTACGCTGAACCACTCTGGCACCTGGCGGTCAAGTGACCAGGCCAGCACGATGCGCGACAAGAAAATCGCGTATACCGGGCAAAGCAAGACGTTCAGCACGGTGTTACCGATGGAGACGATGAACCACAACGGCCACGCGCCTGGATAAACTGCCGTCGCCATGACGGGCGTGAAGGGCGGCTGCCCGTTGAGTGGCGCGCCTGCTCCATTCCAGTAGAGGTAGCCCCAGGCATTGGTCAATCGGAAACCAAAATGGTTGCCCAGCACGTCCTGATAGAGCGAGTTCATGAATACCGCGAAAATCAACGCACCGATCACGGCGAACATGACGGTACGCCTGACGTTGCCTTTGACCTCACCGGCGATATACGAGGAGAACTGGAAGCCGATGAACTGGAACAACACCACGCTGATAAGACCTGCCAGTCCAATCAAACCTGGATTAAAGGAAAAGTCGGGCGTGCCGAGCGAGAAGCCTGCTTTCGTAGCCGTACTCATGATAGCACTGGCAGAAGTACCCAGCACTGGCAGGGCATTATTCATCGCGCTCTCGGAGATGAAAAGCGAACCGAAGAAGCTGATCGCCACCGAGACGATAGCGAAGATGGTCAGTCCCGTCACCACGCGGTGGAAGACGCGCGTGCGCAAGATCGAGATGCCGAAGATCACCAGCAGGATAATCACACCTAGTATAGCTTTACTGGTGTTATCCTGAAACCAGTTCTGCGCGTTTGAGAAGGCGCTGCCGGGGAAGGCCACGCCCAGCAGGATGGATGTCAGTTGCACGTTGTGTGACGCGACGATGATTTCAAAACCGATGATAGTTAGAGCTGAACCAACCAGCGTCCAGCTTTCAATCCAGCCCAGGAAGGGGCTGATGATGCGCGATGTGAAAACATAGTCGCCACCGCTTCTAGGCATGGCGGTGGTCAGCGCCGCGAAGATCATGCCCAGGAAGTAACAGAAGAAGCCGGTCAGCAGCGCCATCCAGGCAAAGGCCGAGACGCCCAGCCCCTGCCATTCCGGGTAGAGCGCGTAAAACGCGACGGCCCAGCCGATAGCCGTACCTACAAAGGCCGAGATGTTGAAAAAGAGCGCGTTCGCCATGCTTACATCGCGCACCAGGCCGGATGCCTGACGCACAAATAAGCCGCTGGGAGTGCTGGCTTTTTCCATAAGTGCTTACCCCTTTCAAACAGGAGCGAGAGCCATTGCGCCGCTGTGAATAAACAGAAAAAGAGGGCGCGACGCCTCCTGCTCCCCGGTTTACCCCTGGACGCGGAAAGCCCGGTCCAGCTTATCCTTACCAAGATCAAAGACAAAGCCGCGCAGGATGCCCTGGTTGGCCTCGCTTCCAGCGTTAAAACAGGTAGTGCGCCCAATTTTGCTCTGGCCGCCGGCCTCGTGTACATGCCCATGCACCGAGACCAGGGGCTGCAATTCCTGAATCACCCGTCGCACACCCGTGCTGCCCACCGGCACGCGCAAGACATCGCCCATCGTCACTTTAGGGCGCATGGTCTTATCGAGTTCCGGGGCTGTATCTAAACCACTGTCATAAGGGGGAACATGAATCATAAAAACCGCGTTACGCACATTCTGCAATCCGCTCGCGCTGGCCTTGACGCGCTCGTAATACTCATCCTCGTCCCATTCACGCGGCGTATGCCAGGGAGTATGATTGGCGTAATCAAAGCTAATCATCTCGTGGAAATCGTTCAGGTTGATGGTTTTGCCTACCGGATTTACGACGTAGCTGGAACGCGCGATCATCTCGTCCACGCCCCTGTCGTCATCGTTGCCCGGCATCATATAAAACTGCACACCGCTTTTGCCGATGCGTTCTTCAGCCAGCGCCACCCACTCGCCCACGCGCTGGATCATCTGCTGGCGAAAAAGTTCGCTCATCCGCGCGGGGTCACCTTGCAGCGCGTTCACCTCGTCCTGGTCAGTAACATAAGGATAATAGCCGATGTCGGAAATATTGTCTTTGAGTTTCACCAGATCGGCCTCCGTCTCGATCACATACTCGCGATCGAGAAAAGTTGCCGCATAGTGCCTGTTGCCCTGCGCGATAATGGGAACAATAGCCTTGCCGGTAAGGTCGCCCGCGATCAGCACCACCTGCGCCTCATAGACATTGTTCTTGATGGCGTTGAGCAGCTTGCGATAGGTGCGGTTGGCCGCATGGAGGTCGGAACACATGTAACAGCGAAGACTTTTTGCCATGTTCACTCCTTTGTAGAGGTCCTTTGTGCGGTAGCCGCGTACATCTAAATACGGAAAAGGGGAACTGGCCTCTACCATCCTATTTATTTGAGAAGCTTAATGCTAGTGTACATAAGCTGATCGGAAAAAACAATACCCTCTATGAAACCTGATTTCCACGCCATATAGATACTTTGCACATCAAACCGATGCTATTTAGCAGCAACCACCAGTATCCCGCGTCACCTGCGGTGGCTCTTTTGAGTGAGAGATGCTCTTCTAGCGTGGCTCCTCCGGCAGTTCGTACCAGCGCACACGCTCACCAACCATGGCGCGGGTCTTCCACGAAAAGGATTTGGGTTGCTTCTCCATACGAGCGAGCAGCTTGTCGACGCGCTCCTGAACTTGCTGCGGGAAGTTGCGCTCGGCGGCGAAGTCTTTCATCTTTTTGAGGTTGGTCTCGAGGGTCTTTTGCAGGCCCCAGTCGCTGCCGGTCAGGCCACTGATATAGGTAGCGTTGATGCCTTTCTCCGAATCCTCCACGTCGAAATCGACAAACAGCGCCATCGTGTCCAGCATATCTTTTTCGTTGACCTCCACGATCTGCAACTTGGTCAGCATGAGGTCTGCCAGCGACAGCGTGCGCTTATCAATATTTAAGCGCGAGCGAAAATCGATGTTATGGCACATCTGCATTCGATCAACAAAGATGTCAACCTGCCGCCCGTGCTGCTCATCCCAGAAAAGGAGACGTTGATGGCCGTGCAGGGCGTTATAATTCTTGTTGGCGGAGTAACCCAGCTTCGCAAAGAGCGCCTTCGTCTTGCCGGTAAACTTCGATAGCACCACAAAATCCAGGTCTTTATAGGCGCGTTTCAACTGTTCGTTCGTCTTCGCGCTATTCGATTGCAGGTAAATAGCCAATCCGCCCAGCAGGCGTAATGAGATATCCTCGGCATTGGCTGCATCAAGCACACGCACCGCTTCTCCGGTAATCTCTTCAAGCGGTCCTACGGTTTCATCAATCATGCTTCTGTTCGTGCGACATCTCTCATCCTGTTTGTTGTTCTTCCAGAGGGGAGAGGAAGCCGCGTCTCCTTTCCAGTTGCTACTGATTGTAACATTTTTTAGCAGATTATGTATAGCTGCAAGCTCAACATTTTATCGCTATAACTGATAGCCCAAAAACCCTTGACTTTGACATTAATGTCATAGTTTATAGTTAGGGTAAGCATTCAAGAAAGGAGAAGGGTTTATGCGTATTAGTGAATTATCGCGCCGCACAGGAGTAAGTGTACGTTCCTTGCGCTACTACAATCAGAAAAAGCTGCTCTGCGCTCGCCGCCTGGAGAATGGCTACCGTGACCTCGATGAGGAAGCCGTCGAACGTGTGCAAACCATCCAGATGTATCTGGGTCTCGGCCTCACCACCGAGCAGATCGAAGACATCCTCCAATGCGCCGAGGTCTCTCCCTTTCCACAGCCGTTGCCGATCTGTGAAGAGGAGCTGCTGGCGCTCTATCAAGACAAACTCCAGGATGTCGAACACGAGCTAGCTGTATTGACTATGCTCCACACTCGTCTCAAAGAACGCATCGCCTGTCTCCAGGGGCAAATACGGACAGAATGAAAGGCCAGGGCGCAGCCGTATGCGCTCGGAGGAGCAATTCCATGTTTATTCAAATGCAAGCAATCGGCAAGGTAGAACGTGACCCGGAGCTACGAATAGCAAAAGATGGCTCGCCGGTTACTGAATTCACGCTGGCTGTCCACACAATACGCTGCGTGCAGAACGTAACCGTCTCGCTCTTATGCTATGCCTGGGGCAAGCAGGCTGAAACCATTCAAAGCTCTGTTGCTAGAGGTTCAATGCTTTTCGTGCAAGGTCATTTCAGCTATCAGCCGTACACAACTGAAGACGGCAAACAGGCAGTAAGCCTTGAAGTCAATGTCGAAAAGTTCCACCTTGCCGCTACCAGCGAAGCAATTACGTAGTTCCATAACTACATTTTCCTCGACTCTTATAGAACGAAAAGAGAAATCAACATATTCATCTCAGGGTGGTTCGCTGTGGCTAAGCTTGTTGACTCCATCTGCACATGCTAGAATCTAATTGGCTGATACAGACGACAGGCCATTGAGGGACCTGTCATCCATGTTGCTATGCGTTCATATGTGGCTATCTCAATGTGAGTAGCCCGTCGAGTTACAGCTAATGGAGGAAAAAATGGCAAAAGCAGAACGAACAGCCCAGGTTTCGTGGGAAGGCACGTTAGTCCAGGGCAACGGCAGGATCGTCAGCGTGGGCAGTGGCGCAATTGGAGCATTACCAATCACCTGGGCTTCACGCACAGAAAGATCTGACGGCAAGACCAGTCCCGAAGAGTTGATCGCCGCAGCCCATGCTGCCTGTTACGCGATGGCATTTTCAAATACGCTAGCCCAGGCAGGCACACCCGCGCAACAGTTATTTGTGACGGCGACCTGCGCTTTCGAGCCGGTCGGCGGTGGCTACAAAATCACCACCATGGACCTCACCGCGCGCGGTAAAGTCGCGGGACTGGATCAGGCCGGTTTCGCGGATGCCGCCCACAAGGCCGAGCAAGGTTGCCCCGTTTCAAACGCCCTGCGCAACAACGTCGAAATCCGCCTCACGGCCCAACTGGAGCAGTAGAAGTCCCGTCAGTAACGAGGCCCCGACCAAACCAGTTAGAATCGTCTCCGTCCTGATGGTTTTTCACGACCAAAACAGGGAATGCGCGTCCCCCCGTCCTGATGAACATTCCCGATCAAGACCAGCAATACCCTGTCATTCTGAGCGCAGCGAAGAATCTCCCGTCGGATGCCGAGATTCTTCGCTGCGCTCAGAATGACAGGGCTGACTTTGGTTGGTAATGTTTATCAGAACCGAGGGTGCAATGCGCCCCAAAACATGGTACAATGCGGGCTATGAGTGAATTAACCAATCAGATCGAACGCCTGCAGGGGCGCGTCCACGAAACTATGGTGCGTCTTTGACCTGGCTGCCAAAAAATCACAGATAGAAGCAATGGAGGCGGAGACGCTGGCCGAAGATTTCTGGTCAGATAACCGCAAAGCGCAGGCCCATATGCAGCAAATGACGGCCCTGCGCGACGAAGTCACCACCTGGGAAAGCATCGATGCGCACTTAACCGACCTGCTGGGATTAGCCGGGCTATTGGAGGAGGAACCGGACGAAGGATTGCAGGCCGAAATTGTCGCATCACTCACCACGATTGAACAACAAGTCGAACAACTGCTCTTCTCTCTCATGCTCAACGGCGAACATGACGAGCGCAACGCCATCCTGAGCATTCACGCGGGCAGTGGCGGCGTGGACGCGCAGGACTGGGCCGAAATGCTCTTTCGCATGTACATGCGCTGGACCGAAGGACACAAGTTCCGCACAGAGGTCTATGACTATAGCGAGGGTGAAGAGGCTGGCCTTAAAAGTGTAACCATCGAGGTGACGGGGCGTTACGCTTATGGCTACCTGCGCTCGGAGATCGGCACGCAGCGCCTGATTCGCCTGTCGCCTTTCGACGCCGCGCATCGCCGCCATACCTCGTTTGCTAAAGTTGAAGTGCTGCCCGACATCGAGGATAGCATAGAGATCACCATTCGCCCGGAAGACCTGGAAATCGACACCTATCGCTCAACCGGCGCGGGCGGTCAGCACGTCAACAAGACTGACTCGGCGGTACGCATGAGGCACATTCCCAGCGGCATCGTCGTCACCTGCCAGAACGAGCGCTCACAGATTCAGAACCGCGAAGTAGCATTGAAACTGCTCAAAGCGCGACTCTATGAACGTGAAGTGCGGCGGCGCGAAGAGGAGACGGCCCGCCTCAAAGGTGACTTCGTGCAGGCCGATTTCGGCGCGCAGATTCGCACGGTGACGATTCATCCCTACAACATCGTCAAGGATCACCGCACAAACTTCGAGACCAGCGATACCGACGGCTACCTGAACGGCAACGTAGACCCGTTCATCT
>DASTKD010000476.1:0-12029 GCA_035716135.1 Ktedonobacteraceae bacterium | reverse complement strand
AGTTGACATCGAGCAGCGACGAGTTTAACGAACTGCGTAGTTGGAAAGATAAATTCAGATTGGCGCGCAACAACAAGACTTTTGCCTGCAAAGTGATGAGCATCTGTTGCAGCTTTTCGGGCTTGCCCAGCGAAAAGCGTTCAAAAAGGCCGCGCAGTTCTTCATCGGTCATCTGCCCGCCCGCCAGCGTGAGGGTGGCTAAAAACTGGCGCTGCGCTTTTTCCAGCGTTCCCACCACGCGCCGGACAGCTTCGGGCTGGCGCAGTTTGTCCAGAATAGCCTCGACCAGTTCAGCTTTGCCGGAGCCGTTGCTGGCAACATCATATTCGCGTGCCATCGCGCGCAAATCTCCCAATGCCAGTTGCGAAAGTGTATCTGCCGTATTCAACGCGGGGCCAGGCGCGCGTAGGGCTGAACTGGGATGCAAAGGACTATTCAAGTGGGGTGGTTTATAACTCATATCGGCAAAGGTACTCGTTTCAAAAGCGCTTTCTAGCACGGACGGGGGCGCAATAGCATCAACGGGAGAGGCAAAGGTGAACGGATGAGCAAGCCACTGGTACAGCAATGCGGCGGCATGGGCGCATACAGTAGTAGTAGTTGGGGCATCGCTCATCGTGTCGCAGGTACAATGGACATGCCACGTTTGCGCGTCGCGTACCTCGACGCTTACGTTACAGTGATCGAGGGAGTAGTTTTCTAATGCTTTTGCTGTATTTGTCGCTGTTACGCCTCGCTGAAAGGCCAGATTCGAGAGGTCAACGATACCTGAGAGCCGCGCCCCTCGACGTTTCGTTGAATGGACAGCTCCCGCACGACAATAGTCTTGACCCTGTGACGCTACCGCCAGCCCTGCCCGGCTGATAATATCAGCTTCCCGCAGGCGCTGCAAGACGCCAGGCGCAACATCATACATCTCTCTCAACTCATAAATACGCGATGGAATACCTGTGTTGCATTATGATAGCATGTAGTTTATGTAAGGTCAAATCCCCTTGCTACTGTTCCAGTTCGTACATCACGCTGGCTACAGCCGCCAGCGCCGCAGTCTCGGCGCGCAGGATGCGCGAACCAAGCGATACTATCTGTACGCCATGCTGCCGTGCCAGTTTAACTTCGTCTGCTGTCAGGCCACCTTCGGGGCCGATGAAAAGGACAACCGTTGAGGATGAAGACGACTTCAACACATCGCGCAGCATCACGGCGCGTTCCTCTTCCCAGGACATGAGGGCGAGCGCGCCGGGTGGGATGTTATTGAGAGCGTCTTTTAGCTGGTGGATGGGCAGCAATTCGGGCAGGCGCGCGCGACCCGATTGCTCGGCGGCTTCTGTAATGATGCGCTGCCAGCGTTGTATCTTCGCTGTTCCGGCGTCTTCTAAACCGGCCATTGAGCGGCGACAGAGGATGGGAGCAAAGACGGAGACGCCCAGTTCGGTACCTTTTTCCAGAATCCATTCAAAACGCGCCGATTTGAGCAATCCCTGACAGAGAATGATACGCACATTCGATGCGCTTTTGCCGGCGCGCCGCTCAAGCAACCGAACATCAACCGCGCTTTTACTGACGCTGGCAATGGTTGCCAGTATCTCATCTCCGCTATTATCGAGCAGCACGATTTGTTCACCCACCTGCAAATGCAGCACATCGCGTAGCTGGTGCGCAAGTTCTTTGGGCAACGTCATTTGAACGTCAAGCTGCTGTACCAGCTCGGGCGCAACGAAGAAACGATGCATCTTATTTCCTCATCACCAGCGTCACCCAGTCATCGATCATCACCCGCTCAACTAGCGTCAGGCCAGCCGCCAGCAACGGTTGTTCGGCTTCATGTTGGCGCTCCTCTATGATGCCACTGGCGATCAGCAGGCCGCCGGGACCCAGTACCCGCGCCAGTTGCGGCGCGATCGAGCCGATTACACGCGCGATGATATTCGCCAATACCAGTTCAAATTGTCCCTGCATTCGCTCAGCTTCAGCCTCATCGAGTACACCCAACACAACGCTTATGCTATCGCTCAAACCATTGACAGCAGCGTTAGCTGTCGCGCTCTCAACAGCCACGCTGCTGTTATCGATGCAATAGACGCTCGACGCGCCCAGCTTCGCAGCGGCTAAGGCCAGGATGCCCGAACCGGTGCCAACATCCAGCACGCGCATTTCAGACCGTGTGTAGCGTTCGACCTGCTCAAGACACATGCGCGTAGTGGGATGCAGCCCCGTGCCAAAGGCCATGCCAGGATCGAGTTCCAGCACAACCTCGTCATGCTGCGGGGTATACGTCCTCCACGATGGACGAATGACGAGTCGCTGCCCGATATGCGTCACATGGAAATAGTCTTTCCAGGCGTTGGCCCAGTCTTCCGCGTTGACGATGCGCGTCTGCAAATCGCCTACGAAGTGCGCCCCCAGGCTGGCTAGATGCCACAATCCTTCGGCCACACGCTGGCGCGCATCCTCTTCCGTGCCATCCACCGGCAGGTAGCCATGCACTTTGACTGGCTGCCCCACCAGCACGCGATACTCCTGCCCCTCGTCGATCAGTTCGATGGGTTCCTCGATGGCTACCCCTCCCGCCGTATACTGACTCAGCAATTCGCTAACCGATTCAATTGCTTCAGGGTGTGTCTCTACCGTCAATTCTAACCAGCGCATTATGCAAATTTCTCCATCTATCATATCATCGTGGTGGATGAGATCCTTCGCTGCGCTCAGGATGACAGTGTTAAGTGGCTTTGTGGATGTCACCTAACCTTGCCATCCCGAGCCGCTCTCCCCTGTCATCCTGAGCGCAGCGAAGGATCTCTCCTCCACACCAGCATACTGTGCCATCCTGAGTCACTTAACCTTGTCATCCTGAGCGCAGCGAAGGATCTCTCCTCCACACCAACCATAGTCATGCTACTTACCATTCTTCACTCAAGTCCCGCCAGTCGGGATTGCTTGACTCGATCAAGGCCACCTTCTTTGCGCGCAACCAGCCCTTTATGTGCTTCTCCTGCGCGATAGCAGCGTTTACATCCGACGTTTCTTCAAAGTAGATCAGGCGTGTCATATGGTATTTGCTTGTAAAGCCTGCAACCAGATGGTGCTTGTGTTCGTAAACGCGCCGCTGTAAATTGTTGGTTACGCCTATATAGAGGGTTTTTGAGCGATTCGTCATGATATAGACGTAATAGTGCTTCATCTGTCGATGCCTCTGGCTGTTTTCTCCTGGTATCACTCGTGCTGCTGCCCTCGCCATGCACCGAGATCCTGAGCGAAGCGAAGGATGACAGCGTTGATTCATAATGACAGTGTTGATTCATAATGACAGCGTTGATTCATAATAATCATAAGTTGTTTTGACTTCAAAGCCGCAGGAGAGATACAGGCCAACGGCATTGGTGTTATTGGTTTCTACATCCAGCATGACCGGTTTATTGCTCGCCTCTCTGGCGATATGAATAAGTTGCTCCAGCATTTCTCGCCCGTAACCGAGGCCCCGGTAGCCCAGGCGCACTTCAAAGGCGTAAATGCCGGTGACTTCTTCCATGAAATCCAGGCGCACGGTTCCGAGCGGCTGGCCGTTCAAGGTGGCGAGGAACAGCCAATATTCACCGGGCTTGCCCATTAATTCCGTCACCCACGCCTTAACCTCATCGACGTTGCCGCTATCGGTTGCCAGCAAAGAAACGATGGTGTCAATATCTCCGGTATTCGCTCGCCGCATCGATAGGCCCTCGCTCCTGCGCCCGCGTTCATGGAATGTACCCAGCCACATCTCATGCTCGGCGTAGGCATAATCGGCCCCTGTTGTGGTGAGAAACGCGCGTCCTGACGCCGATTTATGCTCACAGACAAATATCAGCTTCTGCACATCGCGCCGTTCAAATACCTCTTTGGCCGCCATAAAAAGCGCGGTGAAAATGCCCTGGCGGCGAAAATCGGGATGCACCATGCCGGCGAGTTCTTTGTCTTTCCTGCCATAGCTATCCGCCTCAAGATAGCCCGCAAGCTGTCCATCCGCGTAATACAGGAAATCATTGGTTTCGTCCCCGCTCCGCTCGCGCAACATCTCCATGCCAATACGCATACGCAGCCCATCATGCGCATTGCAAATGTCGATCAAGCGCGAGATTGCGGCGATTTCGCCGGGGGTCAGGGTTTGTTTTGCGATGATGCCGTGTTTAGTGTCGTCTGACATGCTTTCTCCCAGTGTATCTTGAAATGTCCTTTTTAGAAAATATCCATGTTACCCATCGGCGCGAGAAAATCAAAGTTGCCTACACCTGCGGTCTTTTCCAGTTGTCTGAGAACGCGGGCAACATTATCGTTGGGACCTGCGATAAAAAAGGGCTTGCCATTCCTGCCAAACGTTATCTTGTACGGTTCCTTCAGTTCACCACGTTCCGCCAGCATATATTGATTAAGCGCGAAGTCCTTTTCAGGCTGGAAGCTGAACTATGTCGCATAGTCTATCGAGGCATAAATCATCTGGTGCGCAAGCTCGACCGGACAATCTTTCGCCTTTGCCCCACGGAAAACCCTGTCACGGATTTCTCTTCGATAGCTAGCCGGAGGAACACCCGCATGGGCGAGCGAATTTTTGAGGCCCAGACAGAGCTTATCCACAAGGTAGAAGCCAAAACAAATATCGCCGTCGGGTTGTTTGCGAGCCACAAGAATCTCTACCAGTCCCGGCTGCTCCTTTTCCCAATCGCTACTGATACGGCATTCCAAAATAGGATATTCGCGCGCATGTCGAATAAAGTTCTGTTCAGAAAACGCAGTAAGTGTCGGTTGTTGCGTTTTGTGCTGTGCAACAGCTTTTTGCTTGCTGCGCTTTTTCATGAGCGCTTTCTGATGTTTTCGTTCATCTCGCGGCATGTCTCTCTCCTTCTAAAAGTAAATTACCTCCTCGCCGCCATTATAGAGCATCGAAGAGATGATTACTACCATTAACTGTTCTTTTGTTCAGTTCAATACTGCCCCAACGTTCGATGTAATCGACATCCCTCCATGTTACTCTCCCGGAAGATGCTGCACATTTCAAGCAGCACGAACAAATACATAACCAGAAAGAATAGAGCGGTGCGGGTTCTTTCGATTCGAGAGGAGACAATGATGCGTATTGGATTGCAACTTCCATCGTTTAGCTGGCCGGGTGGGCCAGCAGAGATTGCCCCGCGCCTGATCGAGATCGCACAGACTGCCGAGGCAGCAGGCTTTGCCAGCCTGTGGGTGATGGACCACTTCTTCCAGCTTCCTGACTGGGGTTCGCTGGATAGCCCGATGTTGGAGAGCTACACGACGCTTGGCTATCTCGCGGCTGCCACGAAGAAGATTCGCCTGGGCGCGATGGTGACGGGCGTCATTTACCGTTTTCCCGGTGTGCTGGTCAAGACAGCTTCGACGCTGGATGTACTCTCAGGAGGTCGCAGCTATCTGGGACTGGGCGCGGGCTGGTATAGGAGAGAGGCTGTTGGACTGGGCATCCCTTTCCCGCCCCTCGCTGAACGGTTTGCGCGGCTGGAAGAAACCTTGCAGATTGTGCGCCAGATGTGGGCGGGCGAAGTCAAACCCTACACGGGCAACTATTACCAGCTTGCCGAACCGCATAATGCGCCCCAGCCACTGGCACAGCCGCATCCCTCCATTTTGATTGGCGGCAATGGGGAGCAGAAGACGCTGCGGCTCGCCGCTCAATACGGCGATGCCTGCAATCTCTTAGTACTCGAACCCGAAGAGATTCGTAGCAAACTGGCGATGCTAAAACAGCACTGCGCGGAGATTGGCCGCGACTATGCAGAGATCGAAAAAACGTGTCTTGAAGAGGTCAATCTTGCGCCAGACGCGATGAGTGTCAAAGACATCATCGCTTTATGTCGCGCGCGGGCCGATCTCGGCATCGAGCATGTGATTGTCAATATGCCGGACCCTCATACATTGCGACCACTGGAAATCTTCGGACGCGAGATCATTCCAGAGATCGCTGCATTCTAAATGCAAGATCGCCAATAATTTACAGGACCGCCAATAATTGTCATCCTGAGCGCAGCGAAGGATCTCTGTGAGGCGAGAGATCCTTCGCTGCGCTCAGGATGACAGGGTCGATTTGGTCGGTAACAGGTGATTTAAAAGTTGTACCGAGAGCTTGAGCAAGGCGACCCTTGCGGTCGCCTCTACTATGAACGGGCATGGCAAGCCGCTTCGTGGTCATAGTAGAGGCGACCCTTGCGGTCGCCTTCCCTCCCACAAGCCACTTTTGAGAAGATCTGAGTCAGTAAAGGGCGGGTTAGAACACCGCCGGTTCCATGTATTCGCCGAAGGCGGCGCGGAAGACATCCATGATCTCGCCCAGCGTGGCGTAAGCTTTCACGGCTTCAATGATGGCGGGCATGGTGTTTTCGGTGCCGTCGGTGACGCGGCGCAGGTTGTCGAGGGCGCGTTTGACTGCCGCGTTATCACGTTCGCGGCGCACGCGCTGTAGTCGCTCAAGATGGGCGCGCTCGCCTACGCGGTCGATATAGAGCGTGGGAACTTTGATCTGCTCGTCCATCAGGTAGTCGTTGACACCTACGATGGTGCGCCGGTGGGCATCGATCTCCTGCTGGTAGCGATAGGCCGATTCCGCGATCTCGCGCTGGAAGAAGCCGTTCTGGATGCAGGCCAGCACACCGCCCAGCGCTTCGATGCGCTCGATATAGGCCATCGTGGCGCGCTCGGTCTCATCGGTCAAAGCTTCCACAAAGTAGGAGCCGCCCAGGGGATCAACGGTGTTGACAACGCCGCTTTCGCTGGCGATGATCTGCTGCGTGCGCAGGGCGATCAAGGCGGCGCGTTCGGTGGGCAGCGCCAGCGCCTCGTCGAGCGAGTTAGTGTGCAGCGAGTTGGCACCGCCCAGCACGGCTGCCAGGGCTTGAATGGCGGTGCGCACAACGTTGTTATCAGCCTGCTGCGCGGTCAGGGAGACGCCGGCGGTCTGCGCGTGGCAGCGCATCATCCACGAACGCGGGTCCTTCGCGCCGTAACGCTCGCGCATCAATCTGGCCCACAGTCGCCGCCCGGCGCGGAACTTGGCGATCTCTTCAAAGAAGTCGTTATGCACATCGAGGAAGAAGGAGAGGCGCGGGGCGAACTCGTCGATCTTGAGTCCGCGTTTCAGCGAGGCATCGACATAGGCCAGGCCGTCCGCCAGCGTGAAGGCCAGTTCCTGCACGGCGGTCGCGCCCGCTTCGCGGATATGATAGCCGCTGATGCTGATAGTGTTCCACTTTGGCATGTGGCGCGTGCCAAATTCGATAGTATCTACCACCAGGCGCATTGATGGCTCAGGCGGGAAGAGAAATTCTTTTTGCGCGCTGTACTCTTTAAGGATGTCGTTCTGGAGCGTGCCGCCCAGCTTCGCCATCGGGAAGCCGCGCTTCTCAGCATTGGCGATGTACATGGCCCAGATGACCGCCGCCGGGCTGTTGATGGTCATAGATGTGGTGATCTGATCGAGCGGCAGACCATCGTACAGGATTTCCATATCGGCCAGCGAGGAGATTGCCACGCCGCACTTGCCAAATTCGCCAGAAGCTAACGGGTGGTCGGTATCATAGCCGTAGAGTGTGGGCATGTCAAAAGCAGTCGAGAGGCCCGTCTGTCCCTGCGCGAGCAGGTATTTGAAGCGTTTATTGGTATCCTCCGCCGTGCCGAAGCCGGCAAACATGCGCATCGTCCAGGGTTTGGCGCGATACATGGTAGGCTGCACGCCGCGCGTATACGGGTAGTCGCCCGGCAGCCCGATGTCGCGCATATAGTCCAGATTGGCGTTATCCTGCGGCATATACAGGCGATTAATGGGAACGCTGGAAGTGGTCATCAGGTTATCGCGTTCGGGCATTCGCGCCTGCGACTTGCTCACCGCCGTCTCCTCCCAGCGCTGCTGTTCCGCTTTCAGGTGTTCCAGTTCCGCTTTATCAAACAGTGTTCCCTGTTCATATTCATGGTGCGCCGGGGGCATTTTCTGCTCGAGCATGGTCAATGATTCCTCCTCGTTGAGGTTGCATATATCTGGAAAAATGTATCTACTACAAAAACCTGTCTCACTTTATGGTAATTGTACCATATTCAAGCCGACCAGTAGCTCTTCTAGCCTGTAACAGGAGACGAGGCCACTTACCTCTCTCAGATTCAATTCATTATCAGCAAAGGCTTATCTCAGTTCCATCTTCTATCATAAAGAAGTACTCGAAACTTTATTTTGCTAGCCACATATATACATAAGAACGAGAGGTATCTGACAGATGAGTCGAATTGCAACAACCACTTCTGAGAACGCGCGTGGATGGCGGAGATTAGTGATATGGGGAGTCAAACGCCAGTATGGTGGCGTCGTCCCAGGCATCATTCAGACCGTTATCGGAAATCTGCGCATCGCATTACCCCTGCAAGCGTTGTATTCCTACCTGCATGAGCGCAAACGCTCTCCTTTGAGCCGGCTTCAGCGCGAAATGGTTGCGACTGTGGTCAATGGAGCGATCGGGGGCGCGCCCTGACTGGGGATGCACACGGCGGCAGTTCGCCGCCTTCTTGGAGATGAACACCTGAATGCGCGATTTGCCAGTACCTGGCCGACCTACGACCTTGACGCCAGGACACGAGCCTTGCTCACCTATGCAAAGAAGTTGACGGAGACCCCGTCCCTGATTGAAGATGATGACCTGGACGCATTACGAACCGCAGGCTGGAACGAGCAAGCCCTTCATGAGGCAACAGCCCTGATCGCATTCTTCAATATGAGCGGGCGGCTAGAAGCGGCCGCGGGTCTTCCCCCCGACCAAATTCCAGCAAAAGCTCGCTGGCTGCGCTCTCTGGGGCCAGTCGGGAGAGAGAAGCATACTCTCCCCGTCTGAGCTGGCTCTGTGAGCGAGCTAATATGGGGCTGGTGAATGATTGCCAGGAAGGGCCAGGATGGCGACAGGGCAAGGCGACCCTTGCGGTCGCCTTGCCCTGTAGTCAAATCTGCCATTTTCAGGGGATTTACTTGATATTGCCCTGTCTCTGCTTGCTTTTATAGCTATTCCGTCACTCGACTTCTCTCTTCTTTCCATGTTAGACTTCATAGTAGGAGACTTGCATGGAACGATCAACGCGCGATAAAGCAGACATTTCATTGACGGGCAAAGAGGAGCAAATCGCCGCCATCCCCGCCGCCGGGCGCGATCTTAGCCTTGTCAGCGCGGCACATGCCGTTATTCATGCGGTCGGGGTGCTGATGCCTCTGATATACCCGATCATCCAGGTGCAATATCACCTCAGTTATACACAGATTGGACTGATTGTTGCCATCCCTAATGCCGTGGGTGGTTTCTTACAGATCTTCTTTGGCCTGCTCAGTGGTTATATTTTAAGAAAATTTATGCTGGGCGTGGGAAATATCCTGGTAGGCATCAGCACCTTTTTTACCGGTACCATTACAGGCTTCTGGTCGCTCATGATCTGGCGCATGATGGCGAATATATCGGGCGCGCCACAACATCCCGTCGGCAGTTCCTATCTCACCGACCGTTACGGGCGCAAACGACATGGCTATGCCCTGGCATGGCATGTGGCGGGCGGCAACATTGGCACACTGGCGGTTCCGCTCATTGCTGGTCCCCTGCTCGGCGTCTGGGGCTGGCGTCCCGTACTCTATCTCGCCGCGCTCCCCGGTATCCTGATTGGCATCGCTATTCTGATACTGGTCGATGAAAAAGGCTTGCTGGACAAGCGCGTAACGCAACACACGCAGGAAGAGAACACGCCTGGCGACGAGAAAGCGGTGAGCGCGTTCAAGGCCATGTTCATGCCCTTGCGCAGCCGCACGCTGGTCATCATTATGCTCGTCTCCATCATCGCCGCAGGCGGGCGCGGATTGGGCAACGTCACCACCTATGTCCCGCTCTACCTGCAAAACATCCTGCACTACAAAAGCAACATCATCAGCGTATTTTTCACGCTACTGCTACTTGGCAGCGTGCTTGGCCCATTGCTTGGGGGTCGCCTCTCTGATCGAGTAGGGCGCAGGGCTATGTTGCTGGTTTTCTACGGGAGTTCAGCCCTGACAACATGGCTCTTCCTGGTGGTCGCCGCGCCGGGGATGCCTGCCTGGTTACTCTCCATCGCGCTGCTACTGATGGGCTTTGCCGTCTACGCTGAAAGCCCGCTCTTGCAGGCATTGCTGGCCGATTCAGCCAGCCCGGCCATGCGCGATGCGGCATTTGGCCTCTACTTCGCGCTGGCCTTCGGCGTCGGCTCCGTATGGAGCGCCGTCCTGGGCTGGATGATCGACCGTTTCGGCTTCGGCGCGGCCTTCTGGACGATGGCAATCTCCTATCTTGTGGCAGGCGCGCTCCTGTTCCTCATCCCGCCCCTACAGATCATATGAATTATGCGCCCGACGGCAACGCGCTAATGGTCGCATTTCCGTTATCGGGACGGGTGTCTGACAGGGGATGGGTGATGAACCAGCTCTGGCTATCAAAGGGTTCTTCGCCGTGTTCGGGCGGCACGGGTGTATAACTGCCGTCGGCCTGGAGTTCATGCGCGTTGAGGGTATCCTTCAGGACGGGCTGCAAAATGCGTTCGTAAACTGCCTTGCGTAGCACCGGGTCCTCTATGGGGAAGAGTGTTTCCACGCGGCCATCCAGGTTGCGCTGCATCATATCCGCGCTGCCTGCGTAGACCTCTTCCTGCCCGCCATTGCCAAAGTAGTAGATGCGGCTGTGTTCCAGGAAGCGGCCCACGACGCTGCGCACGCGAATGGTTTCGCTCACCCCCGGCACACCGGGACGCAGGCAGCAGATGCCGCGTACCATCAAATCTATACGCACCCCGGCCTGTGATGCGCGATAGAGCGTATGCACAATCGCAGGATCGACCAGCGCGTTCATCTTGAAAAGCAGGTAGCCGTTGCCATGCTTCTGGTGCATTCGCACCTCACGTTCGATGCGCTCGATCATCGCTTTGCGCATGTAAAGCGGGGCGACGATCAGTTTTGCATAGGCGCTGTGGCGCGAATAGCCGGTCAGGGAATTAAATAACAGCGAGGCATCCGCGCCGATTTCCGGGCGGCAGGTGAGCAGGCAGACATCTTCATAAATGCGCGCCGTTGTCGCGTTATAATTCCCTGTGCCGAGATGGACATAGCGGCGCAAACCATCCGCTTCCCTGCGCACCACCAGCGCGATCTTGGCGTGCGTTTTTAGCCCGACCAGGCCATACACAACGTGAACTCCCGCCTGTTCTAAGGCTCTCGCCCATTCGATATTGTTCTCTTCATCGAAACGCGCCTTGAGTTCTACCAGCACCGCTACCTGCTTGCCATTCTCGACTGCCTCTAAGAGCCTTGCCACGACGGGCGAATTTGTGCCGACGCGGTACAGAGTCTGCTTGATCGCCAGCACATCGGGATCATGGGCGGCGGCATGAATAAACTCAACTACAGAGTCGAAGCTATCGTAGGGATGGTGCATTAACAGGTCATGCTGGCGTATCGCGGCGAAGAGATCGCTGCCTTTACGCAGCTCCGGCGGCGTGCGCGGCGTAAACGGCGGGTCCTTCAATTCGGGACGCTCGATGCGATACAATTCCATGACATCACCCAGGCCAAGCGGCCCATCGATGATGCTCAAATCATCAGGCGTGATTTCCAGATTCTCCAACAGAAGATCGCGCATACGCTGCGGCATGGAGGGGTTGACCACCAGGTCGACTACTGCTCCAAAGCGGCGTTCGCGCAAGCTCTGCTCGATGCTTTCCAGCAGGTCCGAAGACTCGTCTTCGCGGATCTCGATATCGGCGTCACGCAGCACGCGAAAAGCATAGCTTTCCAAAACATCGAAGCCGGGAAAGAGCATACTGAGGTGGGCCGCGATGACCTGTTCCAGCCAGACGAAGGCCACCGCGCCCGGCGTAGCTTTATTCAGGGGAACAGGCACGAGACGCGGCAGACTGGGACTGGGCGGCACCTTGACACGCGCAAAGTGATCGCCCGTGATAGCTACGGCCAGGTTCAGGCTGCGATT
>DASTKD010000475.1:0-3903 GCA_035716135.1 Ktedonobacteraceae bacterium | reverse complement strand
GCGCGGTATTTTCTGGCACAAACTGCATCAGCGCGTTAAGCGTGGTGGTCTTGCCCACGCCCGGTTGAGGGTCGGTTGGGCCGGCCACCGTTAGCGATGCGCCATGCTCCATGAGCAGCCAGATCAGCGCCACCGATTGCGCATCGATGCAGCCCATGGCCGTGATCTGCGCCATCGATAGCGGGCGTCTCGAGTCATAATGCCACCATAAACGTTCTCGTGGGTCTCGTGGATCAAACATATAAGCGTTCCCTTCCACACGCGGATTGAACTATGCTATTGTTCCTGTGATATTTTCTCTATACCTGTCTTGCTCTCCTCAGTAGGCAACGAATCGGATGCAGATGTGGGTGGTTTCAGCCAACCCGGCCTGGGACTCCAGCCGACAGCTACCATCAGTGGCCGCTTGCCGTCTTCTACTTCCACAATGGTGACTGAAGCGTTATCTATCATCAATTTCCCGGCCTGTCCAGCTTCTAATCCTGTATAATAGGCAACCAGTAGTTTGATGACATCGGCGTGCGTCACAAAAGTTGGATATGCGCCGCTTGTCTCCTGCACGCGCCAGCGTTCGACGGCGGCCACGGCGCGCGCCTGCACCTGTGGAAATGTTTCAACGCCGGGAGGGGCAACCGTTGGATTTCTTTTAAAGGCTTTCCATGTCTCGTCGTTCTTGTCAAGTTCGTCGTGGTCTTGTCCGGCCCAGTGACCTACATTAATATCCATCAATTCCGCGTCAAACTGGATGGCAAGCTTACGTGGCTGCGCGATAATCTCGGCTGTCTCGCGCGCCCGTTCCAGCGGGCTGCTAATCATCGCGCTGATCGGCAGAACGTTCAGCGCATCGGCCAATCGCTCTGCCTGTTGTTTGCCAGTATCGGTTAGATGAATGCCCGGCAGTTGGCCGGGGAGACGATGTTCCGCATTCCAGGTCGTTTGCCCATGCCGGATAAAGAGCAGGGTTTGTTTCATACCACTTGAAGCGCTTTCCTCTATCACAGATCGTGGGGATCGGAGTCGCCGCCGCCAGCCATAATGGTGCCAGCCCGCGCTCAGGTAAATCCACAATACTAACAATACGCCATGTATATTGCCGGTTAGCCTTTTGAATACGCTTTTCATACGCGATATCTTCTATATAAGCCGCCAAAGTATCGATGCTTTTATTATGGCATCAAAGTACCGCGCCGGGTAATGTGACCAACCGGTGTGCTAGTAATTGTATCAGGGGGGATACCAGTGGCGCAAGCAAGCCATATAGGAATTTAGGCTCTCTTTTGGCGGCATTTATCTATTCTTTGTCTTGTATAAGGTATGATGAAAGAAACAACACAAAGGGAGGGACTAAAAAATGCAATTTAACGCGCTGATAGAAGAGTGGCCTGGCGAGTCTATGGCCTACTTTCGTGAATTACCGGGATGCTATTGTTCTGCTCCAACATATCAAGCATTGCTTACAACCATTCCAGCGGCCATTACTGATTATCTCAAATGGGTCAGAGCCAGCGACATTACCGTGCTTGACGAGTTCGATGGGCAAGTTGAGTTTGTGGTAGCGGAGCATATTCAAGCGGAAAATGACATTGGTCCGCGCTTCGAGGCTGACCTTGCGCCGCCCGACGATAGCGAGATCGATACGGCCTTGAATGTAGCTGCCGCCGCTCGTGCCTCCCTGCTCGAACTCTACGAACAGGTGTCACCCGCGCAGCAGATGCACAGGCTTTCGCCGGAATCGTGGTCCCTGACCGAGCATATGCGGCACCTGTTAGAGTCAGAGGGCTGGTACGTTTCTCGCCTGAGCGAACATCCAGTCGAGCCAGCGAGCGATACTGCCCCCGCCGACATTCCCATGACATTCTTCGACAACGCTATGGACTACGAACTCGCCCTACGCGCTCTGACGCCTGAGCAGCGCCAGCACATCTACACCCATCATGGCGAACAATGGACAGCTGCGAAGGTGCTGCGCCGCATGACCGAGCATTTGCGGGAACATTATCCCTGGATGGCTGAGATTGTAAAAATGTTACATAATGGAAAAGGTTCCTGATTACAGCTCTTTGCTCTCCAACACCTCGACGATGCGCACTTGTGGGGTCTGGATGATCGTTCCCTGCACGCCGCGCCACACTTCGCGCATTGCCGCAAGTAGACCTTCTGCCTGCTCCAGGCTGTCGAATTCGAGATCAATGATGGCATAGCCGGGATTGTCAATCGGCCGTAAGACCCGGTAGCGGCGTACACCCGACTGTTTCCGGTTGACAGGATCGCTGTCGAAAGGCATCGAAGTTGGGGACCGGATGCTCAATTTGCAAGATAACCATGTGGTTTTTTCCTTTCTTGACGAGAGGTGATGCTTTTTCCGACTAAACAACCATACTATGTCTGTCTGAATTGAACTTGTGAAAAAGCTGAGATGGAGATGAGAGAGCAAGTAGGTTCTCTTCGTTTTAATACGCGCAACTCAAATCAAGCTCCGGGTCGCGCAGTTCTTCTGCGGGAGCGTCGGGACCAGCGTCGTTATAGACATCGGGGTTGTCGAGCGCGGCGTGGATGATGCGCTCCACATCGGCGAGGCAGTTGATGCGCACCAGTTCGTTGCGCACCTGTTTGGCTCCGGGGAAGTGACCCAGGTACCAGCCCATGTGTTTGCGTAGCTCGACGTAATGATCCTCGCCCTTGAGTTTAGCGTGGACATAGGCATGTTCGAGCGCCATCAGCAGGCGCTCTTCGCGGTTCGGCAGCGCGTCGGGCAGATCATCATGCGTCGGATCGATGCCCGCGTTGAGCAGCGTCTTCAATTTTTCGCGGTCGCGGAAAAGCCAGGGATTGCCGAAGGTGGCGCGCCCGATCAAAACGCCGTTGACACCTGCCATGCGGATGCGTTGCGCGGCATCGTACAGGCTCTTAATATCACCGTTGCCGAAAATGAGTGTATCTGTCTTGCGCACAATCTCGGCTGCTGCGGCGATGGCGTCCCAGTTGGCCTCTCCCTTGTAATGTTGCATCAGCGTGCGTCCGTGAATGGAGATCACGGCTGGTTCCAGTTCCAGCAAATCCTGCACCCAGTCGGTAATCACAATCGAGTCAACGCCCAGGCGCGTCTTGACCGATACCGGCAGGAGCCGCCGCTCGATGCGGGCCGTATCGCCCCACACCCGGACGCGATCTTCGTTCATCTGGCGAGTGCGCTCGATGCGAAAAGGCTCCATTTGCAGGTCTTCCAGCGTCTGCCCGTTGGCCCAGTCGCGCACACCCTGTTGTGTCGCGCGAATAATTTCTCTGGCCGTGTCGGGCATACGAATGAGCGCCGCGCCGCCGCCTTTATTGGCGACCGTCCGCGCGGGACAGCCCATGTTAATATCGACGCCGTCAAAGCCCAGTTCGCATACCACATGCGCCGCCTTATAAAAGTACTCCGGGCGGCAGCCAAAAATCTGCGCCACCACCGGGCGTTCGGCGGGCGTGTAGAGGAAGTCGCGGAAAATGCGATCGCTGCCGCGCCACAGCCCTTCGACGTTGGTGAACTCGGTCAGCACCACATCGGGCCGTCCATAGAGGCCGTGCATGGTGCGGCAGGGCGCGTCGGTTACGCCATCCATAGGCGCAAGCCCGATAATCGGTTGTTGCAGGGTATCCCAGAAAGATGGATTTTTCATAGCATGGATATTATACATTACCAGTAAAGGGGCCTTGCTTCCCGAAAGAGGGATCAGCTTTTTCCCACAGAGTGTTTATGTTATACTGCTCAAGAAAAAATACGGACACGGAGAGAAACATTACCCATGAGTAAAACCTTACCACAATCCCGGCCTGCGCAGCTTGCGAAGCAAGCTCTGCGCAAGGTGCCGGAAGTCACTATCTATTTCTGGATCATTAAATTGTTGTCAACGGCTATGGGCG
>DASTKD010000474.1:0-3873 GCA_035716135.1 Ktedonobacteraceae bacterium | reverse complement strand
AACACCACAATCCCCCCCACGCTGGCATGAGAAACAGCCGCCACCAGCGCATCCCGGTTCAGTCGCTCGCGCGTAATCGAAATCAAAGGCTCCATACCGACTACTCCTGATCTAGCAATCTAACACCCTCCGCCCACTGGCGGAATAAACACCACCTCATCCCCCTCGTGTAACACCGTCTCCAACCCCACATACCGTTGATTAACCGCGCACACCGCCCGCTCCATCACCGCCTGCAAACGCGGATAACGCGCCAGCAACACCTCGCGCAATGCAGCGACGCTGGCCCCTTCTGGCAATATCAGGGTTTCCTCGCTCTTTTCCGTGATCTCACGAAGCGAGGCAAAATAACGTATGCGTATGTTCATGGGGATATTATAGCATGTGGTTTTGCGGTCTGCGGCCATAGCGCGGCTACGATATTGATGGCGGCTGGTATGCATCCTAAGATGGTGCAGGAACGCATGGGGCATAGTACCATTGCGATGACGATGGACATCTATTCCCATATGTTGCCATCGATGCAGCAAGAGGTAGCTGAGAAGATAGATGATATGTTCAAGCGATCTTGATATCTGGAAGCTTGCTATGGGTGTTTTGACCCATCAGGCATGATTGTATTCTCAAGTGATTTAGCTGTATCGAGTTTCTGTTGATAAATGCTAGCTCCGCTCAGGTCTGCCCCGCTCAGGATGGCCCAGTTCAGGTAGGCTCCGCTCAGGTAGGCTCTATTCAGGTTGGCTCTGTTTAGCCAGGCTCCGCTCAGGTAGGCTCTATTCAGTAAGGTCCTGCTCAGGTTGGCGTCGTTCAGAGAGGCGTATTTTAGGTCGGCGTCGTCTAGGTCGGTTTCGCTCAGGTCTGCCTCGCTCAGCGTGGCTACTCTCAGGTCTGCTTTGCTCAGGTCGGCTCTGCTCAAATTAACTATGCTATTGCCTTTCTCGATTAACTTAGACTCATAAGAGAAATTGGAGGACGCTCGCTTTTCGTTTATTATCCAGGCGAGGAAGTGTTGTCAACGTCCGCACACGGGCGATTGTCCGTACTTCATCATCGGGTTGTGACTCACGTAGGTTCTTCTCAAGAAGTAATAATTCAGATATTTTATCGATGTATGTCTGTAATGCTGCTTCGCGCTGGTTATCTAATGTAAGGTCGCGTTCGGTTTGATCGCGTTGTCTGGTAGATTCTTGCTCGGTTCTGGTGGTAGTAAAATTAAAGAGGTAGCCGCCAACGGTGAGGACTGCGGGAATAATGAGCAGTTGCAGCCAGTCCCAAAGCGTCTTTTGATTCAGCCCTGTCCAGTCCCAGCGTAGAAGATAGCCAATGATAATGAGTACGATGAGTACGAGTAGTATTACCAGAGAGAGGATGATTATAGTCGCCTCCAGGGGTCTTCTTATCTGACGCCACCGCTTTTGTATCTTCGCAAACATATGCCGCCTCTGCCGTAAGATATGTAAATCCAGTTGATTAAACTGTGGAGCTTGCTCTATCTGAGTATATCAAATTGAATATAGTTATGTATATGCTTTCTTCCCACATCTTAGTATGCGTATCTACTAGCATCAAGGAAGGAACGTTGATAGCTGTCTTATTGCGGATACAGTGGTGGTTGAGAGGGTTGCTGAAATTGCTGTTGTTGAGGAAGTGGGGACTGTACCGGATAGACAGGCATGTATCCCTGCGGTTGCGCTGGCACGGCTGGAATGTCGGCTATTTCGTCTATCGTTTCGTCCAAGCGTTTGTCTAGTTTGCGTAATAATGCCTCTAAGCGGGCTTGCCGTTTGGTCATGGTATTGATATGAATCCATGTCGTGATAAATAGGATGATTACCACATTTGCTGTGATGATAATTCCCCAATAGACCGTCGCATAGTATTGTACAAGTGCTGGCATGAGACAGAATCCTCCCTTGATTGATATACTGTAAATACCTCAACAAAAGATAGCACAATGGGGTAAAGAAGGCATGTCGAGCGAGTAAGGAATGGGTTAAGATTGTGGAGAATGTGTTGAGAGAAGATATTCCCTCCTACTTTTTGCGTCCCACCACGCGCGTAAACCCCAGCGTACTCCCGCCATCCGCGCGCAGAATATCAATCTCCTCCTGTGAAAAACGGTAGCCCTCATCCATGCATATCTCCATCCATTTGAGCCAGTGCTGCCAGCCATCGGGTAGAGTATCTGCTACCTCCACATCAAGCAGGCCCGTCTTCTCCCAGTGCCGTCGCCACCAGTTCGGACTGTGGAAGCTGCACCAGTCCCAGGGCCACTTGCGCGCTGCCAATTCGCTGTCCAATTCTTGCAGTACGCCCGGAACGACGATGCCGATGGTGCCGCCGGAGCGCACGAACTGCGAAATATAGCCCATATACAGATCATCCGTGCCGAAGTAATGATAGGCGTCGAGGCTTACGATAGCATCGAAGAAATCGCTGGCAAAAGGCAGCGCGTGCGCCTCTGCGTGAACAGGAAACACCTGTTGCTGCACATTGGCCGCGCGGATACGCTCCCAGTTATCGCTGGCAGCGATCCACAAATCCGTGGCCCATACTTGAAGTTGAAATTCTCGTGCCAGGAAGATAGAAGTGATTGCTCGCCCGCAGCCCAGGTCCAGAACCCGCATACCCGCCTGCAAGTCCATCACCTGGCTAAGCGCTTCAGCCAGCCACACAGGATTCGGCCCCATCGCATTTTCGAGCATCCACGCCGCATCATACGAAGCCGAACGCGGGTATGCATCGATGGTCAGCCGCGCGGAAAGTTCTGCATTTGTGTGTTTCATCTATCTTTCCTCCACTTATATAAAAAGATGGTGACTGCCAGAGCCAGGCTTGCCGGGTTCTGGCAGTCACCATCTTTTTATACCTGCAATCCGTAAATGCGCTCGAACTTACTGGTCAGGTAGCGCACAAAGAACTGTGGGTCGGGCTTTGCGCCCGTGACGCGCTTCATCAGCTCTTCTGGCAGGTAGACCGAGCCGAAGGCGTACATCTTGTCGCGCAGCCAGTTCAGCACGAAGGCCGTATCGCCTGCTGATAAACGCTCGTCGAAGTCCGGGAATGCCTGGCGCAGGGTTGCGTAGATTTGCGCCCCGTACAGGTTGCCGAGCGTGTAGGACGGGAAGTAGCCGAAGCCGCTTGTCCAGTGAACGTCCTGCAAAACGCCCTCAGAATCGCGTTGTGGCTCGATGCCCAGGTACTCGCGGTACTTCGCATTCCACAGGCGCGGCAGGCTCTCAATCGCCACCTTGCCGTTAATCAGTTCCCGTTCCAGTTCATAGCGTATGATGATATGCAGGTTGTATGTCACTTCGTCGGCTTCGATACGAATCAGGCTGGGCTGCACCTTGTTCAAGGCGCGCGCGAACGTCGCGGCGTCAACGCTGCCGAAATGCTGCGGGAAAGCCTCGCGCACCGCCGCGTATTGGCCGCACCAGAACGCCTCTGAACGCCCGATAGCGTTTTCCCACAGGCGCGACTGCGACTCATGCACGCCCATCGAGACGCCTCCCGCCACCAGCGTGCGCGCCAGCGATTCCGCGCTGCCCTGCTCATACAGCCCGTGACCGCCTTCATGAATGGCTGCCATCACGGAAGCCTGGACGAAGTGCCGGTCGGGATGAACCGTAAGACGCACGTCAAACGGGCTGCTGATGCCTGACGTAAATGGATGGGGTGAGACCGCGATAGCGCCGCGATTGAAATCATAGCCCATGCCCATCAGTATTTGCCTGCTCAAAGCTACCTGCTTTTCGGAGTCGAAATCACCTTCAAGGCAGGAGTCATCAACCGTGTTGCCGCTCTGCTGGATGCGCTGAAGCAGCGTCGCGCTCACTTCGCGCACTGGCGTGAAGAGTACATCGAGCTTGC
>DASTKD010000473.1:0-3905 GCA_035716135.1 Ktedonobacteraceae bacterium | reverse complement strand
CATTGAGTATGATTCACGCTCGCAGGTAACAGAGATATTAATTTATCCCTATGGACTCTATGCGTTCAATGGTTTCTGGTATTGTGCCTGCTTCGACTATAAATGCCAACAGCATGTTTCTTTGCGCGCCGATCGTTTTCTCTCGTTCCAACGAATAGAGGGAGAAAAGCTCGCAACTCCTCCTAAAATGTCACTGCGAGAATGGCTTCAACAAAGCGACCCTGATGAAGAACCCTTACTTTCATTGCATGTCGTCATTAACAAACATGGTATGAAACATGTGGACTGGGCCGCATTTACGCGAGAGGTAATTGTAGATGAAGATGGAAATGGCATTATCAGGAAACAGGTATCAGCCGGCAACTATCTTTCTATGCCCGGCTGTTGTTACCTCTGGGCAGCGATGTAATTATTACGTCCCCACCAGAACTTGTTGAAATCATCAGGCAATACGCCCATGCGGTTTTAGAACACTATTCTTGAAAATACCCCTGATGAATTTTCACGAACACCATCGGTAAGCGGTTGTCATCCCTCGCCAATTGTCATCCTGCGCGCAGCGAAGGATCTACGTGTGGTAGCAGAGATCCTTCGCTGCGCTCAGGATGACATTCCCGGATGTGGTCTTTAATATTCACCAGATGCATTCTTTCAGAAACCTTCCAGTGCAAGGCAAACCCCCGCCCTGGCTTGCTCCAATCACTCTGCTGGTTCGGCCTCGTACCAGTTGCGGCCTACTTTCATTTCTACCTTGATGGGAACGAGTAGCTTTTCCACACCCTCCATTTCGCGCCTGACCAGCTTGCGGGCCGTTTCGAGTTCGTCGTCGGGAACCTCGAAGACCAGTTCGTCGTGTACCTGGAGGATCATGCGCGTGCGCAGGCGCTGTTGCGCGATGGCGTGCTGGATGCGGATCATGGCGATTTTAATCAGGTCGGCGTTGCTGCCCTGGATGGGCATGTTGATGGCTTCGCGTTCGAGTGCCTGCCTTTCAACGAACGGCAGCCCGTGCATATCGGGGAAGAAACGTTTGCGTCCGTACATGGTGTTGACATAGCCCTGCTTGCGAGCCTGTTCCAGTGTGCGTTCGACGTATTCCTTGATATGGGGGAAGGTTTCGTGATAGCGTTTGATAAACTCGCTGGCCTCGCCGGTACTCATGCTGGTAATCTGCGCCAGCCCGAAGGCTGATTGGCCGTAAAGCACGGCGTACACCACCGTTTTTGCCAGGCGGCGCTGATCTTTCGTGACCTCGGCCAGCGCGATATTGAAAAGCGAGGCCGCTGTAATATTGTGAATGTCCTCATTCTGGTTGAAGGCTTCCACCAGGCGCGGCTCGTGCGTGATGTGCGCCAGGATGCGCAGCTCGATCTGCGAATAGTCAGCGGTCAACAGCAGGTAGCCGGGGTCGGCGATGAAGGCGCGGCGCAACTGCCTGCCCACTTCGGTGCGTATGGGGATATTCTGGAGATTGGGGTTGCTCGACGAAAGCCGCCCGCTCGACGCCGTAGTCTGGCTGAACGTCGTATGCACACGCCCCGTTTCGTCCATCAAAGCCAGCAGGCCATCAACATAGGTGGATTTGAGCTTGGTGAACTGGCGATATTCCAGCAGGTGATCGACGATTGGATGCTTGCCGCGCAGGCTTTCGATCACGTCGGCGCTCACCGAATAGCCTGTCTTATTCTTCTTGCCCGATGGCAGCTTGAGTTCGCCAAAGAGGATTTCGCCCAGTTGGCGCGTCGAGTTGATGTTGAATTGATGCCCGACCGAGTCGTAAATCTCTTTTTCGAGCGCGCCGATCTGCTCGCTAAAACGCGCATCAAGCTGGCGCAAGAAGTCGCCGTCCAGCGCGACGCCGTAAATCTCCATTTGCATCAATACCGGTAAGAGAGGCATCTCGATGTTATAGAACAGATCAAGCAGCTTGTAGCGGCGCAAATCTTCGGAAGTGGATGCTACCAGACGCAGCGTCATGTCGGCATCCGCGCCCGCGTAATCCGCCGCGAGCGGGATGGCGACCTGCGCCATAGTGATTGCCTTGCTGCCGCTGCCGATCAACTTTGCTATTTCCGTCATCACATGTCCCAGGCGCTGGAATACCTGGTCTTTCAGTCCCAGGCCGCGCCTGCCGGGGTCGATCAGGTACGCGCTCACCATCGAGTCAAAGGCCAGCCCTTTGACCGTGATGCCGTTGCGCAAGAACATGAGCAGGTCAAACTTGGCGTTATGACAATATTTGCGCGCGTTGGCATCTTCCAGCACGGGTTTCAATTGCGCCAGCACGTATGCCAGTGGCAACTGCTGGCTCGCTTCCTGGCCGTCAACGGTCTGCGTGTGTCCAACGGGGATGTAATAGGCTTCGCCGGGCAGCATGGCAAATGACATGCCCACTAACTCTGCGTGCCAGGGATCGTTAGAGGTCGTCTCAGTGTCCAGAGCGAACGCGCCTGCTCGTCGCATTCGCTGCACGAGGTTTTGTAACGCTTCCACGTTGTCAACGATGGTCGTTTGCGTTTGCATCGATTCCCTGGCGTCGATGAAAAGCGAGTTGATCTCTTCAGCTTTGCCGTTTTCAGGTATCGTTGGGTGGCGCAATTGCTTTGCCGGGGCGGTCTCCAGCGTTTCAAAGAGACTGGGCTGCATCAGCTCGTCTTGTTCTGCCGTTGCCACGCTTGCCGCGACCTGTGGCTTCCCGGCCTGCGGCGCGCTGGTTGGCGTACCGGACAGGCTGATGATGGCGATAGCAGGTGGCATAGGTGGTTCGAGAATAGAGACGATGCCGAGTGGAGGCGCATCGATAAGCCCTTCATCCTGCGCCGGTATCGGTTCAGGCTGCTGTTTCACTTTCTCTACCACGTTGGCCGGGCTTTCTCCACCTGCGCCACCGGGTATCTTATCTACCAGTGTGCGAAACTCCAGTTCGCGGAACAGCGCCACGGCCTGCTCGCGCCGCACCTGCCCGGCGCGGGATGCTGCCAGGTCAAGCTGCACAGGGGCGTCCAGCACGATCGTTGCCAGGTGCTTCGATTGCAGCGCCTGGGCGCTCTGTTCGCGCAGCAGGCGTTGCTCTTTGGGTGAGAGGTCGTCAATATGCGCCAGCACGCCTTCCAGGTCGCCATACTCGGTCAGCAATTTGGTGGCGGTTTTGGGGCCGACGCCGGGAACGCCGGGGATATTGTCGGATGTGTCTCCCACCAGCCCTTTGAAGTCTGGCAGCTTCTCCGGCGGCAGCCCGTAGCGATCCCTGACCTGTGGAATACCATAATCCGTGACATCGTTAATGCCCCGTTTGGCGATCTTGACGCGCACATGTTCGTTGACCAGTTGCAGCGTGTCCATATCTCCGGTCAGAATGACGGTATCGACTCCCATCTGTGTGGCCTGTACGGAAAGCGTGCCGATCACGTCGTCGGCTTCGTAGCCGTCTTTTTCGTAGATGGGGATGCCGAAAGCCTCGACGACCTCGCGGATGCGCACGAATTGCGGGCGCATAATATCGGGCAACGCTGGCCGGTGCGCTTTGTAGGCGGCGTATTCCACATGCCGGAAGGTGGGCGCGGAGCGGTCAAAGGCGACTGCTATGTAATCCGGTTTAATCTCCCCCAGCTCCTTAATAAGGATCGCGGTGAAGCCAAACGTGGCGTTGACCACCTCGCCTTTACTGGTGGTCAGATCTTCGGGAACCGCGTGAAAGGCGCGGTGGATCATGGCGTGTCCATCGACTACCATGAGCTTCTGGCGTTGTGTTGTTTCATTCTGTGTCGTATTCATCATTATTCTATTCTTTCGTTCAGGACAAAATCCGGTAGTGGCCCTGCTCTCCGCCCTCCCATACACACAGGTTGGCGGTTGATGGCTGCCCGTCTTCTGCTCGCACAAGCGCAAATATCATCTGCGTGATG
>DASTKD010000472.1:0-11301 GCA_035716135.1 Ktedonobacteraceae bacterium | reverse complement strand
GTAGATGGTCAACGAACCAAAGAAAATGTTGAAATAGTAATTGAGTGTATCGAACAGGCTGATACCATGCAGCGCAGGGAGAATTGCGAGCAGTACCAATGCCAGCCACAGCCATAACAGAGGAGGCATCACCCAGGGGAACCGCTCAGAACGCGCACAAAAGTAGATGAATAATAGAGCTAATTCCATCATCTGAGCGCCTATCCACAATCCCCAGTACCAATCGATGTACAGATGAACAATAAGAACCAGCGCGATGGTTGCTTCATCCATTCGCCACATTACAAGTAGAGTGAAAAGTACCACGCCGCCCACCAGAGCCGCAACGAGCGGGTTATATCCTCCGATGATCGCTCCCAGCGCCAGTCCGGCTACGACTAAAAGAAAAGTTAGGGGTAAGGCTGATTTGAGCGTATTCCAATTCCACGACATGCCTTCACTCCACACACTGCCACTCTTGCTCATCGTACTACCTTTCTCTGCTGCTGGTACTCGCGGGTCGCCAGCGCGCTGATTGCTTGATTATGTACGAGGGCTGCCGGGAATGTCTCGATCAACTGCTGTACGCGCGCCGCGCCAACGATGCTTTGCGCGCGCTGCACACCCTGCCGGAGAGCCGGCGGACGCCTGCCAGGACCATGCGCGTCCGAGGCGATACAATGCACAAAACCCTTTTTCAGCAGCGTTTCCGCGCATTTGCGGGTTGTGTTACCCTGCAATCCTACCAGCGCCCCGGCGGTCAACTGAGCCAGTACGCCCTGCTCCAGCAGCGCATATAAGCGGTTCGTATCATGCTGAATGACCCGGTAACGCTCTGGATGCGCCAGCACCGGCACCACCCCGAAGGCGCGTAACTCGAAAATCACACGTTCGGTTTCTGGCAGCCAGGCTTCGTTCCAGAGTTCCAGCAGGAGATAGCGGCTGCCGTTCAGCGTAGCCAGGCGTCCAAGCTGAATATCTTCGACCAGCCCACACTTAATCAACGCTTCATGACCCGCCAGCAAGCGCAGAGGTATAGCATTGCGGTCCAGTTCCCGTTGCAGGTCCGCTACCCGCTCGCTAATCTCATGCGCCGGGCGACGCGGGTATTCATCGTTGTAGTGTGGTGTAGCAATGGCTACCTGTACTCCCTCATCCACCAATCGCCGCGCCAGCGTCAGAGATTGCGACATCGTTTCAGGCCCGTCATCTATCCCCGGCAAAATATGCAGGTGAGTATCAATCATCACGCCTTTCCCTTCTACATCTCACACTTAACAGTGTACTGATAGAGACAAATTTGTCAGGAACGATACTCCACCTTGATATTTAGATCGCTTGTCAGCGCCACGTCCGGCGCTAATAGCAGCAGCGATTGGCTGGAAGACTTGAGACCTGTTGTCTTACCTGCCAGGACGGTGCCGTGTGGCAGGGCGATTTGCAGGGTAATGGCTTCTACTTTGCCTGCCTGGCGTTGCAGCAGGTAGCCATACTGCCAGTTATGCGCTACGAGCTTTGCCGCGCCAGGGACTCGCCAGATCAAAGTGATGGTCACACTCTGACCGTAGACGAGAGTAAAGGAACCTGCCCATACCTTGCGATCAAATGCCGCGCTTGCGCCTGCTATCTGCCACCCCTGTTGCGACAACAACACACTATCGGAAGGCACATACACACGAACATAATCTTTATACAGAGGCGAACCATAAATATTGCCCTTTTGTTTCCAGGAATATTCGAGTACGGCATGATGAATGGCATCACCACTGCTATCAATTGTCACCTGGTCGTTGATAGTCGATGTGATAAAGCTGTTGGCTTTGTCGCGTCCGACGTTGGCATCCACGATAAAAAGGCCATCGCCGGGCGGAGACTGGATAGCGCCTGCCAGGTGATATTGCAACAAGATATTCTCAGCCGCGCTCGCGTTTAGATACACCTGCACATCCTTCGATTGCAGGGCATGTGCGAACAAAGCCACAAAACTGGACTGCGCGGACGCGGGAAGTTGCCGGATACGCGCCAGCATATGCTCAGCCAGCAAAGCGGTGAAATGTTTGCGCAGCGAGGAATACCCATCGGGCGAGGGGGTATAATCCGGCCCTTCTCCGGCATCTCCTAACTGGTGATAATGGATGCGCTCAACCAGGTTTTGCGCGGTAATGGTCTCGTGATACTCCGGCACGCTAACCGACCCGGTAATATCCAGCGCTTGCTGAATCAAATAAGGGGTAACGGCGATCACTCCTTGCAGGGGAACATTGCCGCCTTCACGTTCAAAGTTTTGCTCACCGTAGCGGGCGGCGGTTGGAAAATCCGCGTCGAGGTTGGAATCGCGCAGGCTCCAACTCTGCGACGCGAGATACTGTGTGAACCAGCGATAGGCCGGGGGATAGGGAATAGTGCGACCGGAAAACTTGTACGGCTTATCAAGTAAATCCACATCGGTTATATGTACCGGCAGAGGTCGTCCACCCGCCAGGGTCAGAATGCCATAGTTCCCGATAAAACCGCCCGCCGGTCGCAATTCAGAAGAATCAAGTACTTCCAGCAAGTAATGCGCGGGCGCGCCGATACCGAGTATGGATGGCAGCGATGGTAAGAGCTGATCCAGTTCAGCCAGCGACACCCTGAGCGTAGGTATTTTATCTTGAAATTCCTGCAATAATTTTTCCAGGCGCGCGTCAAAGGCCACGTCACCTGGTTTTAGTTGTTGCGCCACATACATCGCTGCATTGAGCGCGGTCTGAGCTTCCTGATAGTCGCTGTTGATGGTAGTATAATCGGCAAACGTCAACGCTGACCCGCCTGCGTTTAGAGGATCGTGAAGGCGAGCAAGCAGGATTTCCAGTATCTTACAGCCGCTAATTCCCGCACGCGAGACATCGACCGCGAGCGATGTAAGGCGTATGGCGGATACCAGGCGGGAGCCATACACTGGTACCAGGCTACCAACTCCCTCAAGAGGCGCAAGCCCTGCCTGTATCTTGCCAATATTGGTTTGCGCGGCGACGAACTCCTGTTGTGCCTGAGACACCGCTTCAAGCGAGAAAGGATGCGCCTGCAACGATTCGAGCCTGCTTAATGCGGTGCGCATATGCTGCGTTCCTGACAGCGCGAGAGCCGAGTAGCGATGATAACTTGCGCTGAGTTGAGCATAGGCAAACAGTCCGCTTATTGAAAGCAACACTGTTGAGAGTAAAAGCAAGAGAAGGAAAATACGCTTGCTTCTGAACGAACGGCTTTTTCTATGTACCCTCATGCTACTTTCCATGCCTGGCTCGCCCGCCTTTTTTGCCGTTCATACCCCCAACCCTCATCCCATTTCTGGCTGCACTCATGATAGATGTAGCTTCATCTTCAACAGGCACAGGCGACTTATATTCGTTGTTGCCCTCAAAGGTTCCTTCCTCATGACGATAGTAGTAATAGTAGGAGTAGGACGAGTCGCTACGACTGCGGCGCTGCTTATTGACCACACAGCCGAGGACATGTGCGCCTGCCTGCGTTAGCAGCATTTTCACCTGTTTGAGATGGTGCTTATTGGCTCGCGTTACATCAACCACTACCATCGTGCCGTCAACCTTCGAGGCAAGAATATTGGCATCCGAAATGCCGCGAATGGGTGGAACATCGAAGATGATTACCTCGGCTCCACTGACAGATAACGCCTCTCGCAGCCGCTGCATGGCTCGTGAATCGAGCAACTCGGAAGGATTGGGTGGGAGCGGACCCGATGGCATAACCCGCAAATTTGGAATGCCAACAGAGTGAATGAACTGCTCCAGACCGGTCCCGCTTGTACCTGCAAACCCCTGCGACCTCAGCGGCGGGATTGGCCCCGCAAACTGCGCAGGATTAGCCTGACCGGTGACGGGCAAACTAAACATCAACACCGCATTGCTGAAGCCTTTCTTATCAGCGCCCAGACCAAATAGCTGGTGCTGGGTGGGACGACGCAGATCAGCATCGATAAGCAATGTATTTTTGCCAGCCTTTGCCATATAAATAGCCAGATTGGCTGCTATGGTACTTTTCCCATCTCCCGGCATAGGGCTTGTCACCATCAACGTGCGCAGAGGCGAATCAATCCCTGAAAAACCAACGTTGGTACGCAATATGCGATACGCCTCGACATTGGCATCATGACTCTGGGGATTAATCAGTTCTTGTTTACTGGCGGTGGCAATACGCGACCGCCAGATTGTTCCAAGCACAGTCCAATCTAGTAGCTCCCGCAACTCTTCTGGATTGCGCACTCGTGTATTCAATTGCTCAAACAACACGGCCAGTAAAATCCCCAGCAGCAAACCGGTCAACAGTCCCGCGCCCGTATTGAACAGCACATTCGGCTTTACCGGTTTCAAAACGGGCTGGGCAATCTGGGCAATGCGTAATACATTGCTGCTCTGAGCATTCGATAATTCAAGTTGCGCCAGAACGGTTTGCAACTGGGTGTAGTGTTGTTGCAATCCGCTTAGCTGCGCCTGTAGCACAACAAGCTGTCCCTGGCTTCCGGGTTTATTTTGTAAACCAGCAATTTTACCCGTCGTGTCATTGATTTGATCCTGTGTATTCGCCAGGTCCTGCTGCATCTGCTGCTGTGACAGGCTGCTCTCCTGCTGCGTCTGCTGCACTTGTTGATTAATGAGCGTCCTGGCAATATCGTTGGCTATATTAGCAGCCCGCGTAGGATTGGAATCAATAACGGTAATATCAAAAAGTTGCGTGTTAAGCTTTGGCGTCGAACTGGCTTCACCTTCCAACTCTGCTACGGTAACTCCAGCATAATGGGACGCAACTTCGCGCAATACAGGATCACCCACTGCCAGTTCTGCCTCGGTTTGCACCAGTTGATCGCTGGCAAGCAGACTTGTATAGTCGGCCTGATTACTCCCTGAACGAATATCAACCTGCACAATCGCTGTTGAAGCATACTGGGGAACCATGAATTTACTGGCGATATAGGCTCCAGACCCAACGACTACGAAGCAGGCCACAATCAGTATCCACCGCTTGACCAGTATCGCCCAGAAACGTTCAACCGTCATCCTCTATTTCTCCTCACTACATAAAGCACCATCGGCTTCCATACGATGACGCGCATCAACCTGTCACGATTAACGCCTGCTCGCGTACCAGATCAAAGAGGTGCGCGCGCGCCTGCTCTTTTCTTCCCTGCTGTAGTTGCTGATCCAGTTTATCCATCCAGTCCGCGAGATCAGAAAAAGGGAGCATTCCTTCTGCCGGCATAACTCCGTGTATTTTGCTATGCGCGGTCGGCACCAGTTTCTCTCCGGCAGCCGCCAGCGTTTCGTGCAAACGCTCGCCAGGACGTAAGCCTGTGTAGACGATCTCAATATCCCTCCCGACTCGCAAGCCACGCCACTGGATCATTTTAGCGGCCAGGTCCTGAATACGCACTGCCGTACCCATTTCCAGCATGTAGAGGCTGCCCGATTGCGCGAGAGCCGAGGTGACAATCACCAGGCCGCAGGCTTCTGGAATGGTCATGAAATAGCGCGTCGCCTCCGGGTGCGTGACCGTCACCGGTCCTCCCTGCTCAATTTGCCGCACAAAGACGGGTACAACGCTGCCCCGGCTCCCTATCACATTGCCAAAACGCACCGCGCAAAAGCAGGTTGAGGCGTTACTCGATTGCGCGAGCGACTGGATCGTCATTTCTCCAATACGTTTGGATGCTCCCAGCACACTGACAGGCTCGGCGGCTTTATCACTCGAAATAAAGACAAAGCGCCTGACAGCATATGCCTGTGCCAGAAGACAAAGCCTGTACGTGGCAAGCGCGTTGGTACGCGCCGCCTGCTCGGGATGCTGTTCCAGCAAAGGGACATGTTTGTAAGCGGCCGCGTGAAAAACCACCTGCGGCAAAAGCTCTTCAAAGAGACGCTCCATCGAAGGTGTGTCGTTTATATCGCCGATGCGTGGCACAAAATGCGCGGCATGGGGATGCGCCCTCAGACTTTCCGATAAATCAAATAGCCCTGTTTCGTTCATATCCAGCGCAATCACCAGCGCAGGCTCGTAGTTCAAAAGCTGCTTGCACAACTCGGAACCAATCGAACCCGCCGCGCCCGTCACCAGCAAAACCAGCCCTTTTAGCATAACCTGCGCCTCGACAGATTGAGGCGGCGCTACCTCGCGTTCCAGAAGATCGGCGACATTCAGGTCATGCAGGCATCTGAGCGGCGCGCGTCCAGAATCCCCTCTTTTCAACCTCGTTGAAACTGTATCCATCTCTCCTCTTTCCACTCAACATCTCACCACAACGATTGTGTTCATCGTATTATCTTTTATGTGTTTCTAGCAGGCTTTCAACCGCCGCAATGACATCTTCGACATCCTCATCACTCATGCCAGGATAGATCGGCAACGAAATCGCGCGCTGATAGACCTGCAACGCTTGCGGATAATCAGTGGGCGCGAGTTGATAGGTATCGCGGTAGAAAGGATGCAGGTGCAGCGGAATAAAATGCACGCTCGCGCCAATGCGCATCTCGTTTAGCGCGGCAATGAAGGTATCGCGCGAAATAGTAAGTCGTTCCAGGTGTAACCGCAAGACATAGAGATGCCATGCATGTTGCGCATACGGAAGATCAGGCGGCGTCTCGACCTCCGGCCAGCCTGAAAAAGCTTGCGTATAGCGTTGAGCGATGGCCTGCCGCCGCGCCAGCAGCCACTCGCTACGCGCCAGTTGATGCAAACCAATAGAGGCCGCCAGATCGGTCATGTTATATTTAAAACCGGCGTGCTGCACTTCATAGTACCAGCTTCCCCCGGCGGAGTAGCGTTTCCAGGCGTCGCGGCTAATGCCATGCAGCGACATTTGGGCGGCCCGCTCAGCATATTCCGCGTGAGCAGTGGTGAGCATCCCACCTTCGCCGGTAGATAGAGTCTTGGTTACATAAAAGCTGAACGCAGTCATATCGCTGATTGACCCCACCATGCGCCCGCGATACCGCGCGGGGAAAGCATGGGCGGCATCTTCAATGACGAGCAGGTTATGCGCCCGCGCAATCGCCATGATCGCATCCATCTCCGCAGGCAAACCGGCAAAATGCACAACGATGATAGCCCGCGTGCGCGGGGTAATGGCCTGCTCCAACAATGCTGGATTCACATTGCAGGTAATGGGGTCAACGTCTACAAACACTGGCCGCGCCTGGAAATAGACGACGACTTCGGCGCTGGCCGTAAATGTATAGACCGGCACAATTACTTCGTCGCCAGCCTTCAGCCCGATGGCGTCGAGGGCAAGGTGCATAGCGGCTGTCGCGGAGTTTACCGCGACGCCATAGGGCGCATCAACCTTTGCCGCGAATTCGCGCTCAAAGCGCTTCGTTTTTGGTCCGGTGGTGAGCCAGCCCGAACGCATGGTATCGACGACTTCGTCAATCTCCGCCTCCGTAATATGCGGTAGCGCAAATGGAAGGAATGTCGCTCGCCCGGCGCGCACGCTCACTCCCGCCTTCATATTCGACATACGATTATCTTCCATGGCAGAGCAACACCTCTCCTACCGTTTTCAAAAGAATGAGTACATCAATCGTGACGGACTGGTGCTTGACGTAGTACAGATCATATTGCAATTTGATGAGCGCTTCGTGACCGGAGTTCGTATAGGGATATTTGACCTGCGCCCAGCCAGTTAAGCCAGGTTTGACGCTTAAACGACAGCGATAGAATGGAATGGTTTTTTCCAGTTCGGTGACAAATACTTTGCGCTCCGGTCGCGGACCAATCAGCGTCATTTCGCCGCGCAGGATATTGATAACCTGGGGCAATTCGTCCAGGTGGGTCGCGCGCAAGAAACGCCCCACGCGCGTCGTTCGCGTGTCGTTTTTAGCGGCCCAGACCGCCTGACCCGCGCGTTCCGCATCAAGACGCATCGAGCGAAATTTGAGTACCATGAACGGTTTGCCGCGATACCCCAATCGCTCCTGGCGGTAAAAGATAGGCCCCGGCGAGTCAATATAGATCGCAAGTGTGACTATAGGAAATAGGATAAGGAGCGTGAGCAACCCCACCAGTCCAAATGCGAGATCAAGCATCTTTCGCCAGCAAAGATAAGACAGCGAGAACGCTTGCTCTGTTGGAAGTGTGACAAACCATTGATCGCCAATATGTTCCACCGGAATTTTGCCACAGGTACTCTCATAAACACGTGCCATAGGTAACACTGGAATGCCAAATTGTGCCGCTTCAAGAGCTTCTTGAAACAATGCAGGGCTTTCCCGGTAATCGATAGCCATAATCATTATGTCTATAGCCCCACTGCGAGCCAGCAAACGCAGCGTCTTTTTATCGCCCAGAAAGGGCAAGTTTTCATCCTTACTCGTTGATTCGCTACTGTCCTCGCTGACATAGCCCGGCACATCAGCAATCGGGTGCCTGGCTTTGCGCAACTCTGCCGCGATGATTGCTCCCGCTGGACTTGCGCCCAGGATTACCGCTTGCTGCCGATAACGCGGCAAACTCAATATTTTTGCGAGTATCAAACGCCAGAGACACAACGTAGGAACGGATGCCGCGAGGAAGTAAACAGCCACCTGGAGATAGGGAGTAACGCTCATCACAAAAGGGGAAACAGACAGCATCCAGAACAGCAAAGTGAGCGCAAAAGCAAACAACACGCTGAGTAAGTTCCTCAAGCGGCTGGAAGCATATACCAGTTCTTGAGCGCGCAGAATATTGGCGGAAATGCCCCAGGCAATCAAGGCAAAGCAGGCAATGACTATCTTCGAGGGCAGCGCGCCCAGCACATAACCCATCACTACTAGCTTGAGCTGGTGATGAGTAAGCAGCGCAAAGGACAGACATGCAATAAGTAGTACATAATCGCCAGATAAGAGGATCAGATGCCACATGGTCGCGGAAGGTCTATTTCGCCTGCGCATTTCCGGTTGTGAAGACTGTATCTCCTCTTCCACCCTGGTCAGAGTAACGAGACTATCTTTTAACATACTCCCCCACTTCCTCACTTTCAGTATAGCGCGCGGGCCAAATCGGCGAAGCCTGGACGACCGCACTGGCAATGGATTGTTTGCCGAGCATTGCGGTGATACGTGCTTCGAGCATTTGTGTCAGCATATCTCTATCGAAGTGAGCTTCAACGAAAGCTCGACCACGCTTACCCATCGCCTCAGCCACATCAGGATGTTCGCGCAGCGTCTTAATCGCGCCAACCAGCGCGCGAGGATTTTCTGGCTCAACATAGATCGCGGCTCCTGCTTCCTGTTCGGCCAGGCGGCGCGCCTCGCCATCCACGGCTAAAAGGATGGGGCGCCCGCAGGCCATAGCTTCAAACATCTTGATGGGCAACGCGCCCTCAAATAAAGGTAATTTGCGCAGTGGCACCAGACAGGCATCCGCGCCAGCCAGCAACGACGGCACACGCTCATGTGGCTGCGCATCAAGAAATGTGACGTTCGCAAGTTGACGCCTGCCCGCCTCTGCCACCAGTTGCTCTTTTTCAGCGCCGTCTCCCGCCAGAATGAAGCGGACATTCTGACAGTCGCGTAGCTCTTCAGCAGCGTCGAGTACCGTCATCAGCCCGTGCGACAGGCCGAATGTTCCGACGTAGAGTACGATAAAAAGCTGATTCCGGTCAGACTCGCGTGCTAGAGGGCGAAAGCGCTTTGTATCAACCCCATTGGGCAGAAAAAACACCTTATCCGGTGCCAGTCCCTCCTGGAGCAGGGTTTTGCGTATGCCTTCGGTCATGGCCCATATCGCACTGGCGCGTTGATACGTTGTTTTCTCTAACCACTGCGACAGGCGAATGAAGAGCGTATTGCGCAAGGCCCCGAGCTGTACCGCCGACTCAGGCCAGAGATCGGATACCATAAAAATAAAGGGGATGCGCTTAAAGCGGGAGAGCATACGCGCCGCGATAGCATCAAATAGCGGCGGCGACTGCGCGATTATAATATCAGGATGTCCGATATGGCTCCAACCCAACAGGGGCGCAAGACACCCAAATGAAAGTTGCGCGAAAATACGGCGCAAGAACCCCTTATTCGCGCTGGTATAACTCCATACGCGCACTATCCTTACACCGTCCAACCACTCTATCTTCATGCGATGCCCCCGGTATGCGAGCGGCACAATGCCAGTAGGGTAATTAGGGAAGGTTGTCAAGATAGTGACAGAATGCCCCTGCCTGACCAGCCGCACAGCCGTTTCGCTGATACGCACGGCTGCTGCGCCCTTTTCAGGCGGATAATAGGGCGTAATAAAAAGAATATAGCTCATATATACTTCCTTAAAAGTCGGTCAAGCTTTGCACAATGCGCTCAGCCGCATCCCCTTCGCCAAAGGGATTGTGCATAACAGCCTCCGGTTCAGGCTGGTAAATGGCGTCGAGAATAGCCTGGCTGCGACTGCCTGCAAGGGTATTCCAGCCGAGTTCGACCGTTTCGCTCCACTCGGTCTCTTCGCGCAGCGTGATACACGGCACGCCCAGCAAAAACGCTTCTTTCTGCACGCCGCCTGAATCGGTCAGAATGCGATAGGCGGCGTGTTCAAGAGCCAGCATATCGAGGTAACCCAGAGGATCGATCAGGCGGATATGCCGCTCCCAGGCGATGCCTTCGCGTTGCAGCAGGTGGCGCGTGCGCGGATGCACGGGAAAGATAACCGGCATGTCGAGCTTATTCAAAGCGCGAGCAATGCCGGCCATCGCTTCGGGATCATCAGTATTGAGGGGGCGATGCACGGTGACGAGCGCGTAAGGTTCATAGCTACTATCACCGCGCGAGGCGACGTCCCACGCTGCAAGCAGCCGTTCGGCGCGTTCCTTCAACTTTGGCCTGGCGAGCAATAGTGCGTCGTACATCACATCGCCCACCACCTCAACACCTTGAGTAATCCCCTCGTTACAGAGATGGTAACTGGCGGTCTCAGTCGGGCAAAAATGGCGCTGCGCCAGGTGGTCTGTGACGATACGATTGATCTCTTCCGGCATGGCGCGGTTGAAACTGCGCAGTCCCGCCTCTACGTGCGCGATGGGAATGCTCAGTTTGGCGGCAGCCAAAGCTCCGGCCAGCGTGGAGTTGGTATCACCGAAGACGATCACCCAATCAGGGCGCTCCTTAATAAGTACCCGCTCGATGGCCGTCAACATACGCCCGGTCTGCTCTCCATGCGAGCTTGAACCGATTTCCAGGTTGTAATCTGGCTCCGGTATCTCAAGCTCGTCGAAGAACTGTGCCGACATGTTGTAATCGTAGTGTTGCCCGGTATGGATGAGTATTTCTTGATGTTGCCGCCGCAGGATACGACTCAGTGGCGCGAGCTTGA
>DASTKD010000471.1:0-12084 GCA_035716135.1 Ktedonobacteraceae bacterium | reverse complement strand
AAGCGCGATAGCACGGCCAATACCACTATCCGCGCCCGTCACAATCGCTACTTTCGAGTCGAATTGTCCCATCATCATTATCCTTTCCAGTTTATGAAAAATCTCTCCCTGTGCATTTCTTCCCTACGAAGCCCCTTTTGTCTTGCGCATTAGTTGACGAATGGCGGCATACGTTTCTGGAATGACCAGAGGTACGCTGGCTATGGTTGACCCGGCAGCTAGCAGACACCACGAACAGAATGCATGGTATTTTGACTTTTGATCAAAATACAGCCGAATAGCCTGAGAGAGATCGAATGCCACTTTTGCAGCCAGCGTCAACGGAATCCAGGGCTGCTTTCTGGCACGATCCTGGCCTCCCATCGCGGCTAAGCCCATTGTCACAGCATAATTGCCAAAACCTAGTACACCATCGGGGGTCGAGAAACGAGAGTAGGCTTCCGCCGAGGCATCCACTCTGTCCGCGTCTAAACCCGGCAATGGTGGCTCTGGCAAATGTTTGATAATGCCCATCTGGTACAAGGTAATTAGGCCCATCGAGCCAGAGGCCATCATTGCTAAACCCACGATGCCGCGGCGCAGTCCGAGGAAGTTCCCTTTACCTGAACGTAATTCCTGACTTAAAACTTCTGGATTCATTTGTTCCTCCAGATGACAGCGGCGGTAATCACTCCTGCGACACCCGCGCCAACCAGTCCGAGCAAGCCACGATGGGTATCTACCCATACCTGGCGGCTCTTATCAATCGCTCTGTCACCAAAAGTGCCATGCGCTCCATGATCCTGGTTATCATCTACCGGTTGCCAGAGATTATTGGGCGCGTTCGGATCGGCTGGCTGGCTGGTCTGTTGCGACTTGAAGCCCGTTTTACCGAGATACCAGTCTCCGAATCCTGGGAAAATCTTGTTGCCCTGGATTACAATAACCGTGGACAAACCAATAAACAGTTGACGACGGTAGTGATCGGCGACATAGGTTACACCATTCGCAATCACTTCGGGCTGAAAAATGGGAGGAACTGGTTGCGCCTTGTGGGGAAGGCGGCTCTTGACCCATTCGAACTGCGGTGTGTTGACAGCCGGGAGTTGTACCATCGTAATTTTGACATTACTTTTATCATGGATCAATTCGCAGCGGAGTGACTCGGTGAAGCCCTGTATTGCATGTTTGGCGCCGCAATAGGCCGATTGCAGTGGGATACCTCTATAGGCTAACGCAGAACCGATCTGAATGATTCTGCCCCGGTCGCGCGGCAACATTCTATGGAGAGCGGCCAGCGTTCCATAGACGTATCCCAGGTAGGCCACTTCGGTAACACGCTTATATTCTTCTGGCTTCATCTCCTTCACAGGTGAGAAGACCGAAGCCATCGCAACATTGATCCAGATGTCAATGGGTCCGAAGGTCTCCTCCACCTTTGTGGCGGCAGCTTCTACCTGGTCAGCGTCAGACGTGTCAGTTGGTATCACGAGCGCTTTCCCGCCAAATTCCTCAACCTCTCTACGCGCGCCTTCCAACCCGTCATGTCCGCGCGCAAGCAGTCCGATATGCGCTCCTCGCCTTGCGAAGGCCTGGACAATCGCGCGCCCAACACCTGCCGATGCCCCGGTCACAACAATAACTTGAGGCTCTTTCTTTGTATGTGATCTCATCTATCTTTCCTTTTTCAATAACGCTATTACTTATCCTGTAACGACAAGCCAGTCCAGGTCGCGCGAAAGCGCTCCTGAAAGCACTTCGTTCCCATCAGCTCGCACGGCGACATTGTCATTCAGACGAATGCCCCCCTTACCGTCCAGGTACACCGCCGGTTCCATGTTATGCACCATGCCGCTGCGAAGTATGGCTTTTGAAGCGGGGTGCAAGACAGGGGCTGCGGCATGATTGATAGCTTGAAAGCCAAAACCATGTCCCAGACCATGCTTGAAGGCGCTGCCAAAGCCCGCCTGCTGCATGACGTTACGCGCCGCGCCATCAACGACGCGCGCGCTGGCTCCATCACGGATCTCCTTCAAAGCAGCATCTTGCGCCGCGACACAGGCTTGATGCGCCTTGCTCCACTCGTCGCTGATACTGCCCGCGAAGAAGGTGCGCGTCAATTCGGCCCAGTAGCCGTTGATGCCGATCTCCATTTGAACCGTCACGGTATCTCCCTGCTTGATGGTAGCATTGGAGGTCAGATTGAAGGCGCGATAGGCCAGAGCCGCGCGTGGACCCGCCATGACATGCACATGGGGCAGCACATGACGAGCGCCAGAGGCGGCATATCCTGCTTTTAGCATGGCGGCATACGCGGCAGCCGCCACGTCCGCTTCGCTCGCCCCTACACGCACGGCATTACGCGCCGCCATAAATCCCTGCTTTCCGACTTCTTCGGAGCGCCGGATAAAGTTCAGTTCCTCCCCGGTCTTGATAGATGCAAGCTCATCAAGCATAGGAGTCACATCGCGCAGATAGCCTCCAAGAAAAAGCTGATGCAGGAGATCAAGCGTTGCTGGCCCCGGTATACCCACCTGCGTATATGAAGTGGCAATGGGTGAAAATCCACCTTCGTAGCCGATGACCGCGTTTTCGTTCAAGTTTGCCGAGCGCAATAACTCTGCTAAAGGGCCATGTACCGATTGAATGGTATTGCCGATATAGTCCATCGTCTCTTCTGAGAACGCTTTTACCTCAACCGCTACTCCTGAGGGTACAAGGTCCTCTTCGTCCTTTGGGACAGCCAGGCGAATTTCTACCTGTCCGGCATGGTTTAGCGTGACAATGCAGAATGAATTGCCCAGAATTGGCTGGTAGCCAGTCAGCATGACCACATTTTGCGGCAAGCGACACACAATGGCGTGAAAATCCGCGCCTCTTTTTTTGAACATCTCTACGATATGTTGAGTACGCTTAGTATCCATAATTTTACCTTTCTATAACCTGGCGCGATGACCCGCGTCTCTACTTGATTCTGGGAACCCCTTTGCCCGATGTACCCGCCGGCGAGAGATTTTTACGAACGGGTGGGTGTGTCACGGTACTGGGGCGACCGGCCAACACATTGCCCCCTTCGGAGATCAGGTAATCGGCGGTACGCGCCGCCAGCGCCTGAATCGTCAGGCCCGGATTGGCCGACCCCTGCGTTGGGAGCAGACTTCCATCGCAGATAAACAGGTTCGGAATGTCGTGCGTGCGCCCGAAGCCATCGGTGACGGAGGTGCGCGGGTCATCACCCATACGCGCCCCACCCACCAGGTGAGCATAGCGCGGCTCTTCCACCACTTCTTGCGCGCCAGCCGCGTACATGATCTCCGTCGTTTTTGCAACGCCAAATTTAGCGATTTTCCTGTCGTTATCGTGCAATTTGAACGTGACCTTTGCGACGCGCAACCCATGTCTATCGGTCTCGTCGGCCAGCTCAACGCAGTTATCTTCCCAGGGCAAAATCTCGCCCAGCACGCCCAGCGCGGCCCAGTGATTGTAATCCATCATAACGCGCCGCATACCCCAGCCCCAGGCTCCTTTCGCCACCATCATTTGTTTAGCAAAGGCGATAGGCAACGGTCCAACCGTCTGAATGGCAAACCCACGCGCAAAATCACGTCTGGGATCGGTTTCATAGAACTCTTCGGTCAGCGCGTGGGCTGGCGGCGCTTTATACATGCGCACGGGTTCCTCGAAACGCCCCAACACGACGTTGCCGATCTGCACCATCAGATATTTGCCAACCGTGCCGCTGGAGTTCGCCAGCCCGTTCTCGAAGCCCGGACAGGCAGAGTTTAAGAGCAGGCGCGGCGTCTCGATCGCATAACCAGCCACGAGGACAACCCTTGCTCGTAGTTCTCGCTCATTGCCATCGGAGTCAAAGTAGCTGACTCCCGTTACGCGCCCGTTTTTTCCCATGTTGATGCGCGAGACCATGCAGTTAGCACGAATCTCCGCGCCATGCCGCAGAGCGTCGGGAACATGGCTGATGAGTGTGCTTTGCTTCGCGCCCACTTTGCAGCCCTGGATGCAGAAGCCCCGGTAAATGCAGTGTGGGCGGTCGCCATGCGAACCTTCGAGGATGGCAACAGGGCCGCCTGCGGACACACCGATCCCCAGCGCAGTGCAGCCTTTAATCAAAATGTCGCCCACGCCGCCCATCGGATGAGGCCCGTAGAGGTAGCCATGCGGATCGCCCCACGGAAAATAAGCGGGGCCAGAAACAGGTATTTCCTTTTCGAGCAGCTCATAATACGGCTTAATATCTTCGTAAGCGATAGGCCAATCGACGCCTATGCCATCCAGCGTATATTCGCGAAAATCCGATGGGTGAAAGCGCGGCGTAAATCCAGCCCAGTGAACGGAGCCGCCGCCCACACCGCAACCACTGTTGTTCGCGCCAAGCGTGATGGGGTCTTCGCCGCCCGTGATGCGCAACTCATTCCAGTACAACTTCGATGATCCCGCCTCGTCGCTGACCCAGTCGCGTTCGGTATCCCAGAATGGACCCGCTTCTATCCCCACCACGCTGAAACCCGCGCGCGCCAATCGCTGGAGCATGACACCACCGCCCGATCCCACGCCTACGATACAGTAATCAACTTCTTCATTTGGATCATAGTGATGCATGGGGAAATCGATTTTTTGCACCGGCCCCAGCATATGCGCCTCAGTTTTCGGCGCTTTAAATTTTCCTAACAGTGGTTTTGTCATAGTCTGCTTTCCTCGCCTATCCATAACTTCATCTAAGATGGCTTAATGCGTTCCTTCTTGCCCGGAAGGTTGCTGTTTATGGCCGCCGGGATCGCCAATCTGCCCGTATACATCGGAGAGCGAAGTGGGCGGCGCTTTCCATTCATAGCGCTGTTCTTCAACTTCCCAGGGTTCCGGCTTGCCGTTTTCGAGGCGCATATAGCCACGCGGATAGGCGGGGCCTCCAAAGCCAATCTCATCCCAGGCATACGGATGCGCATAATAGGCATCCACCGCGTCCTGCATCAAGAGCATCCAGAAGCGCGCTACCGGCATCCTCTTCCATATATCCTCAGCCGCAGGCGGGTTGCCATCATGAATAGTCTGGAGTACCTGGTCCTGCTCACGCGGCTCAAGCTCGACGAACGGTTGGTGAAACATATGTTGCGCTATGGCCTCAATGGCTTGCAGACCGAGCAAATGTGCCTCGTGATCTGGAGGCATATCTTCAAAGCGATACCCATCAATGTTTCTGTTATACAGCCGGTTATCGATGTAGTTCACGATTGCAATCTTATGCGCCTCGTCACGATCATCCTGCGGCATCAGGCGGTCGCACATGGCCTGCATCAGACGCGCCTGTTCGGCAGAGAAAAAGCGAATGGGTGGAATCTGTTCGACACGGGCCTGCACTACTTTGCGCGTGGCCTCATCCCAGTAGGCTTGCTGATCCAGCGTATGAAAACCAGGATAATATCCCGGTTGGGCGCTCGGCAGCAATGGTTGACCGGTAACGGCATCAACCGGCAGGCGATCTGTGTTTACCTCGGCATTTGCGCCACTTAGCGTAGGAGAAACACCGTTGATTTTATTGCGCACTTTCATTACTTTGCCCTCCGTAACAAGCTTGCCAATAGTCCAAGAAATCCGGTGGCGGCAAACAAAAGCGGCGCGAAAACGGGCGGGCCATAAAGGATGTTGTACAATGGCAACTTTGCCCCGCCTGGACGCCGCAGGACGCCACGCACATGATAAAAGAAACCAAGCGCCCCGCTAATCAAAGCTAAAGCAGATGTCAGAGGCAACAACGTACGCGCCATCGCGCGGCTCCATATGGTGCCGATACCTGCAATCATCACCGCAGGTGTTAAAAGAATAGGAACCCATTCGATGCGGTAGGTGAAGTTATTCTTGTAATGGGAATAAAGCGACTCGAAACCACTGAAAAACGCAGAAATAGCCGTCGCAACACCCATGATGCGCTGAAAACGCCCCTCGCGGATTTCATGTTCAACGATGCGGACATCCTTTGTGATGGCTCGCGGCAGCATATCCATCCACAGCGGTCGCTTTGCCTGAGCAGCTTGAACCCGCTTACGCGCCGTCTGTGGAAGATCATCCTCGCGGCGCAAAAATGTCGAAACCAGACCCAGGAAGCCGCTCGTCGCAAAAAGTAAAGGAGCTAAAATGGGTGGTCCCATCACGATATTGAAAACTGGAATGCGCCATCCACCCGGCTTGCGAGCAATGCCACGCACATGCATGACGAAACCTACAATGCCATCGATGACGGTAACAAGCGAAACAATGGGTAAGAGGATACGCGCCGCCCACCGATTAAATACCGCCCACACTGCGGCTATGCAAAGCACCAGGCTGAGAAACACCGGCGTATACATGATCTGCTGGCTATAGCTACCCACATAATGCTCATACGTCACCTCAAGGCCGCTGAGCAAACTTGAGAATGCGGTTATGAGTGAGAGGCTGCGCTGAAAACGCCCCTCACGGATATGCTGAAGTATCGTCTTTTCATCATGGGCAAGCACTGGCGGTAACAGATTTTGGAGAAAAGAACCTGACGTGCGTCCATTGCGGGATTGGTTATTTCTAAAATCATTTACGCTTATTGGCTGTTTCTCACTCGCCTGAATTGCCGGAGCTTTGAGAACCATCACTACTTTCCTTTCTTACAAATATGTTTACTAGATGTGTTTGTTAGACATATTCCGCTCACCTGTTTCTTTTCCATAACCAGGCCAGAACTCCACCGATCAGCGCTACCCCCACGCCCACAAATGCTACAGGTAGCAGCTTCTTTTGAGACTGTTTAGATCGTTCCGCGTTAGAAGCAGTATAACGCGCTTCGGGATAGGTTCCTGACACTTCGCCCTGCTCTTCGCGCATCGCCATTTGTAGCACCTGCGCCAGGTGCAGCGCGCGGCGATCCGTTGTCTGGGCAATTTGCTCGCGGCAGCTAAACCCATCAGCGATGATAAGTGTCTGCTTATCGGCCTCCCGCACAGCAGGCAGCAAGACGCGCTCGCCGACCTTGATTGACACGTCATAATGGTCTTTCTCGAAACCGAAGGCTCCCGCCATACCACAACAGCCAGAGTCGAGTATCTGGAAGTCAAGACCCATCTTTTCTAAAACAGATTGCTCATCACGCATCTTCATGATGGCCTTATGATGGCAATGTCCATGCACAATGGCCTTCTTGTGAAGCATTGGCGGCTGATAATGCGTCGCCTTCTTCTCAAGAAATTCGCTCAGCAGGTATGTCTGGCTTGCCAGCCTTTTTGCATCCGCGTCATGCGGAAAGAGATTCCTCAGTTCGTCGCGGAAAACAGCGGCGCAACTGGGTTCCAGAGCAACCACAGGGATGCCAGCCTCGATCTGCGGGCGTAGTGTATCGAGAATATCTCGCAGCAGTTTTTCTGCCAGGTCGAGGAAACCATAATCGTAGAGCGGACGCCCGCAACATAACGACTGCGCGGGAACAATCACCTGGTAGCCAGCTGCTTCGAGTACTTCTACCGCTGCCTGAGCCGTCTCAGGGTGGAAGTGGTTGTTGAAAGTGTCGGGCCACAAGATCACTTGAGGGCAACCAGCATTTTTGATGTCGCGCCGGCGAAACCACTGTTTGAAGGTCTGAGCGGCGAAGGCTGGCATACGCCGTTGCGCCGCAACACTCGCCATTGTTTTGGCGATACTGCTCAGTACGGGCGTCTGGGTAAAGAAGTTCACCACGCCTGGCATACGCGCGGCAAGGCGCGACCACCAGTAGATCAGCCCCATAGAGTAACCAGTGATAGGGCGCGGCCTCCCGGCGTAGTAATGCGACAGAAACTCGGCTTTGTAGGTCGCCATATCCACATTGACCGGACAATCCCCTTTGCAACCCTTACAGGCCAGGCACAGGTCTAAGGCTTCTTTCACATGCTCATTGCGCCAGCCGTCTTGCAAAGGGTTGCCTTGCAGCATCTCGAAGAGCAGGTGAGCGCGTCCGCGTGTGGTGTCGGCTTCCTCGCGCGTAGCCATGAAGCTGGGACACATAGTGCCGCCCTCCATCCTGCGGCACTTGCCAACGCCAACACAGCGCAGCGTCGCACTGGCAAAACTTCCATTATCATCGGGAAACTGGAAATGGGTCTGTACTTGCCGGGGATGATAGTCTGTCCCCAGGCGCAAATTTTCATCGACGCGATAGGCATTCACCATCTTGCCGGGGTTCATCTTCCATTCCGGGTCCCAGATGGACTTAAACTCACGGAACGCTTCGATCAGTTCAAGCCCGAACATCTTTGGCGTAAACTCTGCGCGCGCCTGGCCGTCCCCATGTTCTCCCGAAAGAGAACCACCATACCTGACTACCAGGTCCGCTGCATCATTGATGAAGGCGCGAAATTTCTCGATGCCCGCCTGTGTTTCCAGGTCAAAGTCGATGCGCTCATGCAGGCAGCCCTGGCCGAAGTGACCGTAAAAGCTGCTATGGTAGCCGTAGCTGTCGAGCAATTTGCGCAAATCTCGCAGGTAGTTCCCCAATTTGTCTGGAGGCACAGCCGAATCCTCCCAGCCCGACCAGTACGGCTTCTCACCCGGCACGATAGCGGTTGCGCCAAGCGCGGATTCGCGCACCGACCATATCATCGCCTGCTGCTCTGGATCGTCAAAGAGCCTCATATGTGGCGCATTTTCTTTGCTCTCCAATTCATCCATCAAGCGCTGCGCCTGCTCATTCGCTTCCTGTCTGTTCTGACCACCAAACTCCAGGATGAGCCATCCCTTCCCCGACGGGAAGAGCGCGACCTCGTTGGGATGCAAGCCCTTTTTCTTCAAATCGTCGATCAGGTTATCATCAAACCCTTCTAATCCAATCGGCTTATGTTTGAGCAAATCCGGTATGCGATCACAGGCAGTGTAAATATCTACATACCCTGCTACCACCAGTGAGCGCACGGGAGGACTTTCCACCAAGCGCGTCGTCGCCTCAAGCACGGTAACACAGGTACATTCGCTGCCGACCAGCGCGCGAGCAACGTTGAAGCCGTTCTCAGGCAGCAGTTCGTCGAGATTGTAGCCCGAAACGCGACGGGGGATTTTAGGATAACGTTCTCGAATAAGATCGGCATATTTATCACGCAAATCCTTTAGTTTTGCGTAAATCTCGCCGCGCCTTCCACCTGCCTGAATAATGCGCGTGAGTTCTTCGTCGCTGGTTTTGCCCACGCGCATACGCAGGCCATCGTAGGTGAGAATTTCCAGCTCCTCGATGTTGTCGTCCGTCTTGCCTGCCATCAAAGCGTGAACGCCGCACGAATTGTTGCCAATCATGCCGCCCAGCGTGCAATGATTGTGCGTGGCCGGGTCTGGTCCAAAGGTGAGATGATACTTTTCCGCCGCGTTACGCAGGTCGTCGAGAATGATGCCAGGCTGGATGCGCGCCTGCCGCTCGTCTGCGTTCAGTTCGAGGATGGTATTCATGTACTTTGACATGTCGATGACGACCGCCACATTACAACATTGACCGGCGAGGCTGGTACCACCTCCACGCGCCAGGACCGGCGCGCCATACCTGTGACAGATGGCGACTGTCTCGACAACATCCCCGGCATCACGCGGGAGAACAACGCCTATTGGCACCTGCTGGTAGTTCGAGGCATCGCTTGTATAAAGCGCGCGACTGCCCTCATCGAAACGCACTTCGCCTCGCACCGCTGCGCGGAGATCGCGTTCTAACCCATTGACATCTATCGTTGATGCGCTCATCTGCCCGCCGCGCACATTGCTTTTGCTGGCGTGGGTTTGCGCACTTTCATTCAAAACGGTGACTTGCTTCACAGGACTACACACTTTTCATAGTGAGATCCGCTCCAGTACTATCGGACCTCATGACAAACGGTCGATACGACATTTAGACAGCGTAATGCGCCGCGTCCTGGCGCTTGAACTCCAGACCCATACCAGGACGCGAAAGGTCGGGGCGCAGCTCTCCATGCACGGGAGTCAGGACTCCATCAAAGAACATGCGCTCGATACGCACATGGTCGTGGAAATACTCCATATGACGGAAGTTATTGATCGCGCAACAGGGATGGACGTGCAGCGAGGGGCCACAATGCGATGAAAGCTGCATAGAACGAGCTTCGACCAGCGCGCCCACGCGCATAAAACCGGTGATACCTGCGCAGCGCGTCGCATCTGCTTGCAGCACATCGACCGCTCCCGCCTCCAACATACGGTTGAAGTACCACAGATCGTAGCCATACTCGCCAGCAGCGATGTCCATGCCCACCGGGGCGCGGTCACGAATCAGATGCAGGCCCTCCAAGTCATCGGACGAGACTGGCTCTTCGAACCAGGTGACACCCGATTCGGCAGCGAAGATTTCGGCAAGCGCCAGGGCATCTTTGCGGCTGTACGCGCCGTTGGCATCGACAAACAGTTCCGTATCTGAATCGATGGCTTCACGAGCTTGCGCGACGCGCGCGGGGTCTTTCTCTGGCTGCCTGCCAATCTTCATTTTGACGCGCGGAATGCCCTCCGCTACCCAGCCACCCAGTTGCTTCTGCAATCGCTCGCGTGAATATGAGGTGAAGCCACCGCTGCCATAGATAGGAGCAGCCTCTCGCACCGCGCCCAGCAGCGTTACCAGCGCCACATCGAGCAATCGCGCCTTCAAATCCCAGAGGGCCGCGTCAACCGCCGCGATTGCCATCGAAGCGATGCCGGGACGGCCAAGATTGCGAATGGACTTCACCATACTCAGCCAGCAGGCAGGCACATTCATAGCATCATGCCCCTGCACAACGTGTACGAGCATTTCTTGAATGAGCTTCGCCGTAGCCAGATCAGCATAGGTATAGCCAAGTCCCTGTTTGCCGCCAGCAGCCGCTTCGACAATCACTATGGTCGTCTTGTCCCAGCTATACGTGCCATCAGACTCTGGAAAGTCTGTAGGCACCGTATAAGCCGAAACATCAAGCCGCTCGATAGCAACGCCCTTGTCGCCAAATCGTGTGCCTGCCATAACCCTGTTTCCTTCTCTCCTAATGTTTATGAGGTACGATACCCTCAAAAACACTCTTGATAGACTCTTTGATAATGCCGCCTTCATTTGGATCACCCTTCAACAGAGCGGAAGCATAGTTTTTCGCTTCCTCAAAGCTGATGTGCGGCGGTATCGTGGTCACATCGCCAGAAACATACGCCTCGAAAATCACCGGGCGATCAGCAGAAAGAGCGGCATCCCACGCTGCTCCAACATCCTCTGGCTTATCCACACGAATGCCTTTAAGTCCAAGCGAATCAGCGTAACTGGCATAGGGGAAATCAGGCAGGTCCTGCGTTGCTGGCAGTTTTGGATTGCCCGCTTCGATGCGCATCTCCCAGGTCACTTGATTCAAGTCGCGGTTGTTGAGGACCATGAAGATGAGTCGAGGATCACTCCACTTTTTCCAGTACTTTTTGACGGTGATCATTGCTGCGAGACCATTCATCTGCATAGCACCGTCGCCTGTCAGAGCTATCGGGATGCGGTCTGGATAGGCGAACTTCGCGGCAATGGCATAAGGCACGGCTGGCCCCATCGTGGCAAGGCTGCCCGAAAGGGAACCCATCATGCCACGGCGCATCTTGATGGTATTACCATACCAGTTGGTGGCTGTTCCGGCATCGCCGCTCAAAATGATGTTCTCATGCAGCCGTTGAGAAAGCTCCCAGAAAACGCGCTGTGGATTGAGGGGATCGGCGCTTTCCATAGAGCGAGCTTCGATCACTTTCCACCACTCGTGGTAATCTGCTTCGATCTTTTCCCGCCAGGAACGATCTGTTTTACGCCGTAAGTAAGGAATAAGCGCGCGCAGCGTCTCCGTGCTATCGCCAATCAGGTTTAGTTCCATTGGATACCGCAGGCTCAGGTTACGCCCATCGATGTCAATCTGGACGCCACGCGCTTGCCCTTCTTTTGGCAGAAATTGTCCATAGGGAAAGGTAGAACCGATCATGAGTAGCGTATCGCAACCCATCATCATGTCATAGCTCGGCTTCGTGCCAAGCAAACCAATAGTCCCCGTCACAAAGGGCAGATCATCGGGGAGAACCTGTTTGCCAAGCAAGGCTTTTGCCACACCACAGCCAAGC
>DASTKD010000470.1:0-5312 GCA_035716135.1 Ktedonobacteraceae bacterium | reverse complement strand
CGGAATCGTGTGGCGAGGAGGACAAGCACAAGGCCCCCACCCCTCTCCTCGTCCACCCCTTGTCCCTACAGGACGAGGATATACCTCCCCATTTCCTTTCACTACCCATTCGGTCGGCAAAATTCCTCAAACATAGATATGTTATGAGGCTTGCCATACTTGCACAGTAGTATCTGCGCTGCCCGAGGCGATGTGTGGGTCGAGCAGGGACCACTCTACAACGAAGACTGTACCGCTATGTTCCCGGTAAATGTAGGCATTTTTCCCGGTGGTGGCGTCCCAGATTTGCGCCGTCTTATCGGTACTTCCAGACGCGATACGCTTACCATCGGGCGACCAGGCGACAGCAGACACCACATTCGATAAACCGGTGTGGCCTTGATAGGTGTAGACAGTCTTCCCGGTGGTGGCTTCCCAGACCTGCACCGTCCTGTCACCTCCGCCAGAGGCGATATATTTTCCATCAGGCGACCAGGACAGAGCATAGACGGTGCCAGCATGACCCCGGTAGGTGTAGATGGACGTTCCGGTTGCTGCCGCCCAGACCTTGACCAGGTTATCCGCGCCGCCGGAGGCGATATATTTTCCATCAGGCGACCAGGCAAGGGTATAAACGGTATCGGTGTGCGCGAAGGTGAGGTAGACCAGTTTCCCGTCGGCTGAGTTCCAGACCTGCATGGTTCCATCCGCGCCTCCTGAAGCGATGTATCCGGCATCGGGCGACCATCCTAACGTCAGCACACGCGCGGTATGCCCGCGATAAACGTAGCCCAGATTGCCGGTAGCGGCATCCCAGACCTGTACCGTTTTATCGGCTCCTCCCGATGCGATACGCCTCCCATCAGAGGCCCAGCCGGCAGTATACACCGTATTGAACAGGCCAGCATGTCCACGATAGATGTACAAAGTCTCCCCTGATACAACATTCCATACGCGCACCGTCGTATCGGCGCTCGCCGAGGCGATATATTGATCATTGGGCGACCACGCGATAGCGTACACCGCGTCAGTATGTCCGCGATAGGTCAAGAGCGTTTTTCCCAGTGGCGGTGGGGAAGACACGGACGAGGACGGCGAGGGAGACGGCGGGGCTGTGAAGCGCGTCGTTGAAGAAGATGGCGATGCTCCCTGTGACAGTACAAGCCCGGTGATGCCACCCGCCACCGCCAGGCCCGCTATACCGGCCCCCACGATCACTTGACGCCGCGAGATACCCCGTTTCTTCACAGGTTCAACGGTAGAGAGCGAAGGAAGAACAGGCAGTTTTGGCGTGGAGACAGGCACTGGCTGCGTCGGCGGGATGGAACTACCGCCATTGTCCCATACATCCTCTGCTGGGCGGGCTACTGGAGAGCGTGCCGCGTCATATGAGGGTTCGGAAGCGCGGGAAGAAGGTACTCCTGAACGCCGCACAGTGGGTTCCATCCCCGTTTCAGAAGCTTGTTCGAGATCGCCGGCCTCTTCAAGGGCCGCAGCCAGCCCCAGCACACCGGGAAAGCGGTTGCGCGGGTCTTTGGCGAGCGCCTTCTCCACAACAGCCTCAATCGCTGGAGAAATGCCTGGCACCTTCTCGTGAAGCGGCGGCGGAGGTGTAAACAGTTGCTGGCTGCATAGTTCGGAGAAGGAGCCGTGGAAGGGTACCTCGCCGCACAGCCACTCGTAGATCACCACGCCTAATGCATATTGATCGGTAGCTGGCTCGGCCTTGCCCTGGATTTGTTCGGGAGCCATATAGGACGCCGTACCGAATATCTCCTGCGTACTCTCAAAGTGCGTACTCTGCGCGATCAAGGCGATGCCGAAATCGCTGAGCAAAACCTCGCCCTCGCGCCCTAACAACATATTCTCCGGCTTCACGTCGCGGTGAATCAGCCCTTGAGTATGCGCGTAATGCAGCGCTTCAGCAACCTGCCTGACATATGGTACGATGGCGGGCGGTTCCAGCGGCACGCCTCTGGGCAGGCGGCTGCGCAGGGTGCCATTGGGAGCATAGTCCATGACCAGGTACGGCATCTCGGCTTCAACGCCGTAGTCCAGCACCCGCACGATATGACGGTGAACCAGGCGGGCGATGATACGCGCCTCCTGCAAAAAGCGTTCTCGCTCGTCCTCTGCCAGGCGCGTCTGTAGTACTTTGATGGCCGCCTGCGTGTTGAGATACACATGTTCGCCCAGATAGACCTCGGCGAAGCCACCCGCGCCCAGTAGTTTGAGCAGGCGATAGTTGCCGAGCTGCTGCCCTACGCGGCTGGTCATCCTTAAAAAACCTCCTCTTGTCTCATGACACGTACTATATGCTACATCGGGTTGAACTGCAATCTCATCAGCGACCAGGGCGGGGGCAGAGTATCACTTGCTCACTGTCATCCTGAGCGCAGCGAAGGATCTCTCCGGCCACTTACAGATCCTTCGCTGCGCTCAGGATGACAACGGGAAGCAAAAGGATGACACTCCCGCCGACTTTGCGCATTCAGTACAATGGGTAATAAGGGCAATATTTGACGTGTTGGCGTTGAAAGGGGGTACGCGTGAAAAGTCAGCAAAGCGAAGTGGCCGCGACCGGGGGATTGGCGATCATTCTGGGGCAGCTTGTCACCTATTTCACAAACCGGGCGCATATCGATGATCTGGATGTACTCAGCTTCAGCTTACACCACCTCTTTTGCCGGGTGGATTTCCTCTACAATGACGCGCTGCCCGCGCTGGCAGGCTGGACAGCGACGCAGATGCAGCCGGATACGCGCCAGCGCCAACAGATATGGACACAATTGCAAACTATCAATCGCGCGCTTGATCGTATGGAGCCGCTCTGTCATCTGCTGAGCGATGCGACTGAGTGCATCCTCGAAAGTTTCGACCTGACCAGCGACATGATCCCGCTTACCGGCAGTGAGAATGCACCGGAACAGGAAGAAACGAGCAGCGCAAAGGACTGGCTACAAGTCGTTGACCCGGAACGGTGGGAACAGGCTTTTAGCGCAGTAACGCAGCATCTGCTCTCCTGGCAGGAACATCACACCACGTTGCCCGCCTTCTCCAGTCAGTTCGCGCACTTGCTTCCCACCACTCCCACCTTGCCCGAACTGGACATAGCCTTCGCAACTATCCTTGATAACGCGGGCGCGGTCTTCGGAGACATCTTGCCGGGCTTTCGCGCCATCCTCGCGGCGGATGAATCGATGGTGGCCGCATTGCTCTACGACCTGATGCAGCAATCAGACCAGTTGTTAGTAAAGTTCGAGACTACCCTTGAGCCGATGAACGCGCTTATCAAACACTATGCCATCGGCCCTGAACTAAGTTAGGATTATCTTAACCGCAATGGACGGGTTTTAACGAAACTATAACCGCAATGATGCCTGTATCCCAACGTACTGCCTGTAAGATGAATATACAACGAACTCACAACTATCTTATGACGATCCCCCTCATAAGGAGCAGAATAATGGGCTACGAAGCGATAGTTCTTCCAACGAAGGAAGCAACCAGCGTGCGTTATACATATCAAATTATCGAGACAACCGGGCTGGTGCAGGCGGCATTTGAAGAAATGCTGGGGTCAGGCATTGACCAGGTGGCGCTGGTCATCATCAAACTGTATTACGAACAGGAAGCGCGACCAGCCTATACAACACAGAGCAGCGCCTATCTTTTGAGCAACCTGCGCCCACTGGTGCGCAAGAGCGATAGCGTCTTTTTGCAGGGTAATACGCTGTATTTTGTGTTACGCGGCTCAAACCAGCAGGGCGGCTCGATTGTGGAGACGCGCCTGTGGGAAGCGTTGCTGTGGCGCGTTCACAACATGACCGAACGAGAATTTCTGCGCCCCACCAGTATGACGGTCGGGCATAGCGGCTACCAGGAGTCAAACGCCAGCATTGAGAGTAGTATCGAAGCGGCCAGTATCATTAGTTTGCGCTATAACTGGCAGGCGGAAAAACCATCGCGCAAACCGCAACGACATCTCCAGGCCGTGCCGCAGGTGACAGAAGATGATACCGAGCTTCCGGCCCTGGCGCGCAAGCTGGGCATTCCCTACTTGAGCCTGCTGCCACATAAGCTGCCCGCCGGAGTGCAGCGTCTCGTCGCTCCCTCGCTGGCGCAGGAGTTGCGCTGTTTCCCTATTGGCCGCGAGCGCAACACGCTTACCGTCGCCATGCAAAACCCACAGGATGACGCGGCCCTGCATCGCCTGCAAGAAGAGACCGGCCTGCTCATTTTTCCGGTGCTGGCGCATCCCCAGGCATTGCAACACGCGCTTGAACAATTGGTGTGAGCAGGCTACAATGAAGGGGAGAAAATTAAGATAAGAAAGGCAATACTATTTCATGAGAGTCTTAGTAACAGGTGGGGCGGGTTTTATCGGGTCGCATATCGTCAATCAATGTGTCGCAGCCGGTCACGAGGTAGCGATAGTCGATAGTTTGTGGGAAGAGGGTGGCGGCAAGGCAGCGAACATCAACGCGCGGGCCACCTTCTACCGCGCGGATATAACGGACGAAGCGACGCTGGCGCGCGTCTTTGACGAGGTGCGCCCGGAAATCGTCAGCCACCAGGCCGCGCAGCACAGCGTGGCGATTTCAACCAAAAATCCGCAGCTTGATGCACGTGTCAACGTGCTTGGCCTGCTGAATGTACTGACCAACTGCACGCGCAGCGGCACACGCAAAATTATTTTTGCCTCATCGGGCGCGACCTACGGCACACCGGCGCGCTTGCCCATCGACGAGGAAACGCCACAACGTCCAGAGTCGCCCTACGGCATCACCAAGATGGTGACGGAACACTACCTGCGCTACTGGCAGGAAGCCAACGGCCTGACCTACACCGCGCTGCGCTATGGCAACGTCTTTGGCCCGCGCCAGGACCCCAACGGGGAAGCGGGCGTGATAGCGATCTTCGCCAAACGCTTCCTCAATCACGACTCCGTGCGCATCGACTGGGACGGCGAGCAGCAAAAAGACTACGTCTACGTAGAGGATGTAGCCCGCGCCAACTTGCTGTCCTTCAAGCAGGGCGACAACGAGATTTTCTGCATCGGCACCGGGCGCGGCGCATCGGTCAACGAACTCTATCACGTTCTGGAAAAGATCACTGCTTACACGCCGCAGATTGTACGCGCGCCCAAACGCCCCGGCGATATTTATCTGGCCTACTTCGACTCCGGCAAGGCCGCGCGCGTGTTGGGCTGGAAACCGCAGGAAACACTGGAAGAAGGCATTAAGAAGACAGTGGACTACTTCCGCCAATAGAACCGCAACAAAAAAATCAGTACCTTCTCTCCCGGCACATGGTGAGGGCAAAAGGCGACC
>DASTKD010000469.1:0-7897 GCA_035716135.1 Ktedonobacteraceae bacterium | reverse complement strand
CTGATGCTGTGTTCGCTTGGTTTGACCGTGCTGTCTTTCACGCATGGCTCGCTGCTCCTGGTCTACGCCTGCTTATTGATTTACGGTTGCGCGGTGGCATTCGATAGCCCGGCCAGCGCAATCCTGGTCGCGCAAATTGTGCCGGAACGCGCTTTTGAGAACGCGGCCACCTGGGAGAGCAGTACCGGGCAACTGGCCTCTGTGCTTGGCCCGGCGCTGGGAGGACTGCTCATCGCCTTCAAGAGCGCGACGCTGGTGTATGCCCTGAATGCCGGAGCTGCGCTGATCTTTGTTATCTTGCTCCTCTTTATGCGTATCGAGCAGCAAAAAACCTACTCCATCGAAGCTACGACGCTGGGCGCGGTGATCGAGGGTCTGAAGTTTCTGAAGAGCAGCCAGGTTATCCTGGCAGCTATCACGCTGGATATGTTCGCGGTGCTGCTGGGCGGGGCTACCACGCTCTTACCCATTTTTGCGAAGGATATTTTGCATGTCGGACCGTCGGGCCTGGGATGGCTGCGCGCCGCTCCATCCGTGGGCGCGCTGGGTATGTCCTTTGTCACGGCGCACATGCCCCCGCTCAAGAAGGCGGGCCGCACCCTCCTGGTCGTGGTCGCCTGTTTTGGAGTTGCGACGATCCTCTTTGGCATATCGCGCGTTTTCTGGTTCTCGCTTTTGATGCTGCTCGTGCTGGGCGCGATGGATAATATCAGCGTGGTTATTCGTAGCACGCTGCTGCTCACGCGCACGCCGGACGCGCTGCGCGGGCGTATCACTGCCATCAACTTCATCTTTATCGGCGCATCCAACGAACTCGGCGGCTTTGAGTCGGGGCTGGCAGCGCAATTGTTCGGCCCTGTCCTCGCGGTAGCCGCCGGTGGAGTGGGTACCATCCTGGTTGTACTCTGCGTGGCATTGCTCTGGCCGGAAATGCGCCGCCTCGGTAGATTGAGCGAGGTCAGGGCCGAAGAAACTTGAACTGCTGGCGTTAAGTTCCTAAAGCAAAGATTTTGCCAACCGTACTTCCCGCGTAGAGGACTCCGTTCGAGATGGAGGGCGAGCCGTAGAAAGCGCCGTTGCGGTTGAAAAGTTGTACCCCCGTCGTTGTATTGACCAGGGTTAGACTTGCTCCATATACCAGCGCGATCACGCCGGGTACTTCGGTGAGCGCTCCCAGCACCGTCTGGGGCAGGCACGTTTGCCAGAGAGGATTACCGGTGGCGGGATCGAGCGATTGTACGCTGCCGCCGCAGGTCTGCCCCTTGATGGTCGTGTTGCCGCCAGCCACATAGATGCTGGAACCATCCCACACCGCCGACGAGATGCTGCCCTTACCGCACTGGGGACACGCGCCAGGAATGGCGATCACTGTGGACCACACCGGGCCGCTGCTGAGTGATGCGCGGTTGAAGGCATAAAAGATGCCGTTCTTGTCCGCCGCGCCCACCATCTGTCGCAGTGTGCCATTGATGGTCGCGGTAAAGAGCATCGGAGTACCCGCGAAATCGGCATCGTTCGTCAGCCGCTGCTTCAGGGGAATTTGCCACGAGTCAAGGAAGGTCAGGTCCGACGCCCGCAGTTTGATAATGCCGATGGAAATGTGGTCGCTGGCACACCCTCCCTGGGTGCCTGCCGTGAAGTAGATAGACCCATTGGAAGCATCGTAGGTCGGGGATGACCAGATGCCGCCACCCACGCAGCCGGCGGGTACGCTGTTGAACGTGTTCACGATGCCGCCGGTCGAGGCATTCAACTTGAAGAATTGGCCGGCGATCAGCTTGCATCCGTTGCCTTCACCGGTCGTCGCGGAACCGATGTAGACGTTGTTACCAATTACCAGGGGCGAGTCCCAGATGAAGGTGTTGGTGGATGGATTGCCGATGGCTGTATGCCAGATGACCGCGCCCGTCGCGGCATTCAGCGCGTAGAGGTGGTCATCTCCTCCTCCTACGAAGACCACCGCCGTAGGCGTTCCATTTACAGGCACGGTGGCAACTGCCGCCGAACTCACCACGCCGAGCGGATTATAGGTAACGCATGTGGTAGCCGCTCCGAGATTTTGTTGCCAGACCTGGTGGCCGCTCAAATTCGCGCCATGCTCGAACCCATCAAATGAACCCCAGTACACCATGCCGTTCGCAACTACAGGTTGAGAGAATATCTTGCCGCCAGATTGGATAGACCAGTGGAGCTTTAAGTTGGGCGCGGATGTTCGATTGATGATGGTCTCGGACTGGTTATAGCCGCTGCGCGCGGCATTATACATATACGTGGTCCAGTCGCTCCCACTGGCCGCTTTAGAAACATTTTGGGAACCTTGATCCGCGTAAATGCGCGGCATGGCGAAAAAAACGCCAGCCAGAATGATGATGAGTCCCAGCGCAGCAAGAGCGCCGAACTTCCACTTCTTCGAGAAAAAGTGGTGCGCAATCGCTGATTGAGGGTTTTTGTCACGCATGGTAGATATTCTCTCTTTGTTGTTGTTCTAATCTTTCAGATTAAATATAACGCCTCTCATCTATTGATGAGTATAACAAAAGAGTGAAGGAGTGGTTATGAATTGAGATACGCTGTGTTATTTGCTTAACCGGATGCCCTGCCTTTCATCTGAAAGGCAGGGCATCGAAAAACGGTTTCTACACCAGTTCCGTACCTTTGGCAGTGTCGCGCACTTCGTAGCCGAGCGCGATTAACTGATCGCGCAACTGGTCGGAGCGCTTCCAGTCGCGTGCTGCGCGGGCTGCGTCACGCTCGCGCACCAGGGCCATCGCCTCGCCGGTGATGACGGTGGGGCGTGTGGCCTCGACGGTATCCAGGCGCAATCCAAGTACGCGATCAAAGTCGAGCAGTAGGCGTCGTCGCTCGGCAGGCGCGATTTTGTTGTTGCGCGCCACTTCGCGCGTGATGCTCAACGCAATGGGCAGGTCCAGGTCGTCGTTGATGGCGTTGTGGAAAGCCTCGCGCGCTTTTTGTGCTTCCGCAGACTCTGTATCTACGCTCTCGACTGGCAGCGCAGCCAGGTCGGTTCGCAGGTTGTTCAAGCCATTTTGCGCCGCTACCATCGACTCGTTAGAAAAGTTGAGTTTTGAACGGTAGTGCGCCGTCAACAGCAGGTAGCGAAAAGCCATCGGGTCGAAACCATCCGCTTTGATTTCGCGCAGCAAGACGACATTGCCCTTAGAGCGCGACATCTTGATGATCTCGTCCGTGCCTTCCCCGTCTTTGCCGACGTTGGGATTTCGGTAGTTGAAATTCAGGAACTCTCCATGCGCCCAAAAGCGCACAGGTTCAACTCCGCTTACGCCCATGCTCTGCGCAATCTCATCTTCGTGGTGAGGGAAGGTCAGGTCGACCGCGCCGGTATGGATGTCGAACTGCTGGCCCAGGTATTTCGTCGCCATAGCGGAGCATTCGATGTGCCAGCCAGGGAAGCCAATGCCCCAGGGGCTATCCCAGTTCATCTGGCGAGTGGTATCGCCACGTTTCCACAGCGCGAAATCTTCCGGCTCATCTTTGTCGTCTTCGACTTCCAGCAGCACGCGCCCGCTCGCTCCTGTGCGCAGGTTCTCAACAGTATTGCCCGAAAGCTCCCCATAAGAAGGGAAGCGGCTCACATCATAGTAGACGCTGCCATCCGAGACATAAGCCAGCCCCTTCTCGATCAACACCTCCGTCATGGAAAGCATTTCCGGGATGTGATCGGTAGCCTTCGGGCTGATGTGCGGCGGCAGAATGTTCATCTCCGCCGAATCATCCATGTACTGTTTCGTGTAATGCGCGGCAATCTCATAGGCCGAACGGCCGGTTGTGCGCGCTTCGTACTCCAGTTTGTCCTCGCCGCTCTCTTCCGTGTCGTTTTGCAGATGCAGATGCCCGACATCCGTGATATTGCGCACCAGCAGGACATCATAGCCGTTGTATTCGAGGACGCGGCGTATCCAGTCGGTCATGATAAAGGTGCGCAAATTGCCGACATGCACGTCTTTGTAGACGGTTGGGCCGCACGAGTAGATGCCCACGCGCGGCGGGTTGAGCGGTTGAAACAGCCCTTTGCTGCGCGTCAGCGTGTTATACAGGTAAATTGGTTTTGTCGAAATGCTGCTCATGAGCATAAATCTCCTCTTGTTTGTCCAGTGTGAATGCGTGTATTGAGCGGGAGTAACTCAGGCAAGAGGTCATGCAAAAGAGGAAAATGGTATATCCACGCGCGTCAAATGCATACCTTACGTTCACAGAGGGCTGAGCTACCGGTATTTCCTCTGCGAACGCCAGGACAGGAGCAATAATGCATCTGTGGATAGAAATGGTTCACGATCTTCTCCCAAAATCTGGCTTTATCTTATGCCTTGTGGAGAGTATACCATACTGCGCAAATTTTGTGTAGCGCCAGGGCGCGGGCTTGCTTTCACTCGTAGGTTTTTAAAAAGGGTGAGCGAACTGTCATTCTGAGCGCAGCGAAGGATCTCACGCCGGGAACCGAGATCCTTCGCTGCGCTCAGGATGACAGGCCAGATGAATGCCTTTCAAAAAATCTACCAGTGAAAGGTGCGGGCTTATTCCCGCCCTGATCGCCCACTCGATAATATTCTAATAAAGATTGATTCTGAATCACCTTTGTATCTGGAAGCTTCCATTTTAAGGATTTGACTGATTGCGCGTCATAGTAAGTAAGTAAGCGTAAGTAACTAAGCGCGTCGCTCACGATATTTCTAATATGACCTGTGGGCGGCATTTTTTTGCATGATAGAATATATAAATAATCGCTAATATAAATTAATAATGAAAATATCATAAACGTCGCCAGTATGTCTATGGCATCTTGCTCGCTTAACACAAAAGGAGGATTTCCTATGATCTGGCTCAAGATAGGGATAAAGGGTAACGACCCTGTGCCTTGTTTGCCTGATGAGGGTACGCCGGGGCCAGGGCCGGATGATCCCGATCCTGAACCCCCACCTGATGAGAAACCGCCGGATGACAAACCGCCCGAACAGTGAAATTGCAGTGGAGGCCGCGCAGCCTGCTAAGACTGTACGGTCTCCACTGCGGCCTCTCTTACGGCGAAGTATGTTGCCTGCGGGTGATGTACCAAAATGGCGGCGGTGGTCTGTTCGGGATCGAACTGGTAGCCTTCGGTCAGGGTGACGCCGATGGTTTGTTGCGCGGGCAGCAGTTGCAGCACTTTGGCGTGATCTTCCAGGTCGGGAATAGCTTGATAGCCCCAGCTATAGCGACGACCGCGCGGGCTATCAAGTCCGAGTTCCTTTTGGATGAGGCGGTTAGTGTACTCAGCCAGCCCCTCCGCCATCTCAACGGAGAGACCATGCATATAGTAGGCTTCGGCGTAATTGCCGGAATCTTGCAATCGCTGTACCGCTGCACTGGCGACCTGCCCCATCGTGACCACCTGCAAGGCGACGACATCCACCCGCCCGCTTTCGAGCGAGGCGAAGTAATCGGCCAGGCACAGGCGTTCGCGCTGGCTCTGGCGCGGAAAGCGGAAGCGCGTAATCTCGCGTTTGTTCCTCTTATCAGCCACGAATACCTCTGGATCGTAGACGATCAACTCGTTCCCGCTCGACTGGCAGGGGAAGTAGCCGTAGATGACCTTTGGCTGTAGATAGCGCTGCTGGCGCGCCTCGATCAACATCCGTTCCAGGCGCGGGCGGAACTCCTGCTCGACCAGGCGCGTAAATTCTGCGCCGTGCGCCTTGCCGCCCCAGTGCAGGCGATAGAGCGTGTTGAGGTCTATACAGGCTGCTACATCTTCTATGCCGATGCGGTCAAGCACGCGCGGCCCCCAGAATGGCGGAGTTGGTATGGGAATATCGCGTTGGATACTTGCTGATGGGCTATCACCGGTCGCAATTGTGACGCTATGCCCATCCTTTGCCGCCTTCTTCAGACGTTCATTGAGCGCATCCGTTTTGACCTGTTCGACGAAGCCCGCGCGTCGTTCGGGTTCGCCGGTCAGCTTATCGATGATGTCCAGGCCCTCAAAAGCGTCACGCGCATAAAAGACGCCTGCTTCGTAGGCCAGTGGCGCGGACTCCGCCGTCTGCTCATCGACAAAGAGGATGCGGCGTCCGTAGGAGCGGTTGATGGCTGCCCCGCCCACAATGACGGGGAAATGCAACTGTCGCCGGTGCAATTCCTGCACGCACAGCGGCATCTGCTTCGATGTGCTTACCAGCAGAGCGGACAGGCCGATGGCATCGGCCTCAACCTCGATGGCTTTATCCAGGATGGTATTCAGTGGCACCTGCTTGCCCAGATCGTAGACGGTGTAGCCATTATTGCTCAAGATGGTATTGACCAGGTTTTTCCCGATGTCATGCACATCGCCGAAGACCGTCGCCAGCACCACCTTGCCTTTCGTATAGCCTTCCTTTTTCTCCAGGAAACGTTCCATCGAGGCGACTGCGCGTTTCATGACTTCGGCGGATTGTAGCACAAAGGGTAGGATCAATTCGCCCGCGCCAAAACGATCTCCCACATCTTTCATGGCGGGCAGCAACACCGTATTGAGTACATTGACAGCCGCTTCGCTTTGTGGAATGCCCGCTTCTGCCGCGCGTTCCGCGATAGCCTGCTCGACCAACGACTCGATGTTCTCTTTGCGGCGGTGCAATATTTGCCAGTGAATGCGTTCAGCTGTAGACATGCCCTCGGTCGGGTCGGCCTTCGCACTACCCGATTCTGCCTGTGGTTCGTGTTCTTCGTAGTAAACAATGTAACGTGGCAGCGCGTCGGGTCGGTTGTAGATCAGGTCATCGGCAAGCTGGCGTTGTTGCGCGTCGATTTCCGCGTAGGGCGTGATGTGCGTCGGGTTGACGATAGCGAGGTCGAGTCCCGCTTTGACCGCGTGATGCAGGAAGACGCTGTTGAGTACGGCGCGCGCGTGCGGCTTCAATCCAAACGAGACATTGCTGACGCCCAGGATGGTATAAACGCCGGGCAGTTCGGCCTTGATGCGTGTAATGGCATCAAGCGTTTCGATAGCCGCTGTTTGCAGTTCTTCCTGGCCGGTTGTGACAGGGAAGGTGAGCGGGTCGAAGATGAGGGCATCGGGTGCCAGGCCATATTCGTTGACGCAGATGTCATAGATCTTGTGGGCGATCTCCACTTTGCGTTCCGTCGTTTTGCCCATGCTGATCTCGTCGATAGTGAGAGCAACCACGACCGAGCCATGTTCCAGCGCCATCGGCAGCACGCTTTCAATACGTTGGCGGCCATTTTCCATATTGATGGAGTTGATGATAGCGCGTCCGGGGTAGGTTTCCAGCGCGGCCTTTATCACGTCCGGTTCGGTGGAGTCGATCACGAGCGGAGCTTCGATGCCCATCGAGAGCTTTTTGACGGTTTTTGCCATCTGCTGCGCTTCGTCGGTGCGCTCTGTCAGCGCGAGGCACACGTCCAGCACATGCGCGCCGCCCTCGACCTGTTCGCGCCCAATGGCGAGCAAGGTATCATAATCATCATTGAGCAGCGCCTGTTTTGCCTTGCGGCTGCCCTGGCTGTTGACGCGCTCGCCCACCAGCAAGGGCGCGGGGTCCTGTTGCAACGCGGTCGCGCGAATGCCACTGGAAACCAGTGGGAGCGAGATGCCCGTCTTATTTTGCGCTCTCAGATTAACGTCAGCGACAGGACGTGCCTTGCGCGGTGCGTTGCGACATGCTTTCACGATGGCCTGCAGGTGTTCGTGGCTGCTGCCACAGCATCCGCCCACGATATTGACACCAAATTCGGTGATGAAGTCGCGCAGAGCTGTCGCCATTGGCTCGGGTTCCATCGGATAAACGGCCAGCCCGTTGACGTTCAGAGGGATACCAGCATTGGGAATAGTCGAGATGGGCAGCGGGCAATTTTCGCCCAAAAAGCGCACGGGTTCGCGCAT
>DASTKD010000468.1:0-5626 GCA_035716135.1 Ktedonobacteraceae bacterium | reverse complement strand
CTTCCTCCCCGCTATGGGTTGCCAGCAAGGCCATACGCGCCTCCGCCAAAGGCAGACTCCAACGATAGCTGGTAACGGAGACGAAACTGACATAGCTGGCGTCCGCGTAGGGAGCGATTTGATCGAGCAGGCGACCAATGCTGATACCTCGCCAGCGCTGGGTGCTGTAAAAGCCGCCCGTACAATCGAGCGTTGCTTCCAACTCATCACCCATTGCTACCAACTCGTCATAGGAGAAGTCACGAGGATTGGCGACCGCGCCGCCGATGGAGAGTCGCCAGCTTCGCGCGTCGAGTGGACGCGGCGCATCCGCCACCCAGCTTGAGGTAGGGAAGGCGTTGCCCGCGAAACTGCCACTTTCATACGAACCGGTGAAGCGCCGCTTTGCGCCGGGGAGGTGTAAGATACGCTGCGCGAATTGTTGCGCGGGCCAGAGCGCGACGCCGCCGAGGAGCAAAGCGCCGAAATGCAGCGCTCGCCTTCTCCCTGCAATGTCGCGTTTGCGCAAACGCTTGGCACGCGCGAACATGTGCAGCAGAATGGCTGCCACGATTGCTAAACCCAGCGTAATATGCCAGTTCAACAGGTTGAACCCGGCAAAGTACAATTCACCGCCCGCCACCCACCAGATACCGGCTCCAAGCGCCAGCAGCACAACCAGCAAAGCCAGCAATCCCAAAACCGTGCGACGGTCCCAGCGCCGCAGATGTACCAGTCGCGGCCACACGCGCCGCAGCTTGCCCCACAAAAGCAACAACAACCAGAGTCCCGCCGCACCATGCAGCGCGAAAATGACCCAATCCCCCAGATGCCCGCTAACCAGGCTGATCAGCCCGGTCACTAAAGCAAGCATGGCAGCCAGCGCGAGGCTCCAATCGGTTAAGCGTGGGGACATATTCCTACTCCCTGCGCGTCTTCGCCTGTTCACGCTTGCGCTTCTCCTCCAGAAGTCTGCTAGTTGTAGATCGCTCTTGCTCCTTTTTAACAGGAGTAGATTCCTGTCTAGCGAGTGTGGCAACAGGCGTCTTCTGAGCCGGGGAATCCTGTGTTTTGACGACGGATGCGCGGGTTTTGCGTTGCTCGCGGTGGGCGCGTATATTGCCGAGGAGCAGGTTGTCCTCGCTTTGAGCGGCTTTGCGCGATTTGCCGGGGGAGATGAGCCAGTGATAACCAGCGACCAGAAATTCTACGCTGGAGAGGCGGCGCAGCGCGATGTCGATGGGCAGCAGGAGAGCGGCGATAGCGAACAGCCAGAAGGTGATGGAGAGAGCAGCATATACTGGCGGCAAGTTCGGCGTAAAGGCGGCGGCGTAGTTGTCGGCTGTGAGTACGCTTCCACCGCCAGCGTGGGCAAGCTGGCTCAGGAAGTTCAGGTCGGTGCCGGAGGTGCTGTATTCGGGTGAGTAGGGTACAACTAGCCCGGTAGTGGTACTCAACTGGCTGGAATTCGCGCCGTTGCCGCCATGCGCTTGCCAGGTGGCGCGTAGCAGGTAGACACCCACCTGATCTGTCGGGAAATCGCCTTCAAAGCGACCGGGGGCGGTGGGCTGCAAGTTCAGCGTTACCCGCGACAGATTGGGCGTGATAATATTGACTTGCGCCTGCTGCTGGCCTATCGACTGGCTGGCGGAGAGAGTTACGGCGGGAAGGCTCACGATGATATGCCCGTTGCCATTGGATATTTGCCCGCTCACCAGTAGCTGGCTATCGGGCGTGGGCAATGTCCAGGTGACGAGATTGGCCCACCAGCGTGCGGCGTCTTTCCATGACAGCCAGCTGGCCGTCCAGAGGCCGAGCGCGTCGCTTGTCCAGGCCGCGACACGCCCCAGACCGTATTGCCAGACGGCCAGCACAGGATCGTCCAGGTGGCTTATCAGCACCAGTTGCGCGGTCGGTTTGGGCGTGGTGGCGACGTAGCCATTCAGCTCTGGCAGCGCACTCAGCCCGGTCAGGATGGGATGGGTGCCGACGATGGCAGGCACGAAGGATTCCTGGACAATGGCGCGTTTGGCGGCCTGTTTAGTCTCATTGAGTAAAATCTGCGGGATGGCATTGGGATCATCCGCCTGGTAGAAACGCCCCTTACCCAGCGTTGCGATCTGCTGCATCATATTCAAATCCTGAATCGCGTCGATGTTCGTTCCCACCACCGATATTGAAATATGCTCGCTCGCCATCTTGAGTACCTGCGCCGAGTAACTATCGGTTGCATCGCCATCGCCCAGCAGGATGACATGCTTGATTTTGGCGTTGGTATTCAGCAGCGCCTTTTCAGCTGTTACCAGGTCTGGCATATAGCTTTGTGGATCGTTAGGATTCAGCGCGTCAATGGCCGCATCAATAGCGCTCTTGTTGGTAACATGCTGCATGGGAATGTCCAGGTTGCCGAAAGCGGCTGAAACGGCGATCAAATCGTTGGGAGTCAGGAGACTGACTACCCCTTTGGCGGCCTCTTTCGAGATATTGACTTCCGACTGCGACTCCAGGCTCTCCACGATGAGAACGACGGCGATGGCGGGGTTATCCTTATGCTGCGGGATGTCCATTTTCAGGGGCAGCGTTTCTTCTAACGGGGTACCGGCGTAATCGCCAACGCCGTAACTGTTTTCGCCTCCACCGACGACGAGGCCGCGTCCAAGATCGCGCACGAATGACTGAATTACCTGCATCCTGGCGGTACCCAGGTCGAGAGCAGGCACATCGGCCAGCACTACCGCATCGTAGCTTGCTAATCCATCCAGGGTGGTCGGCACGTCAGCGGGAGTACCAACTGTCACATCGACATGCGTGGCCTGTAGCGCGGCCACGATGTTGTGACCCGCGCCCGGCTTGCCCTCGACGACCAGCACCTGCGGCGGTCCCTGCACATTGACGAACGCGGATGCTTCGTTGTTCTGGCTAATAGTATCCTGGGCGGCATCCATCGTGAGACGATAGGAATGAAACCCTGGCGCGGGAGCCGACAGGTTGAAGGTCACATCCTGCTCGCCAATCGCAAGGTTCTCTTTGCGCTGCAATAACAGCGTGCGGTCGAGGTACAGGCTCAGCGTGACAGGCTGGGCCGTCGTGCTATAGAGCCGCGCATGAAGCACGAAATGCTCGTTGACGCGCAACGAATTGGGAGCATCGAGGCCGTCAATACGCGCCTCCGCGCTAATAAATGCCGGGAGCGGTACAACGTCCACGCGAATCCCCTGCTGGCGCAACAACTGCGCCTCCGGCAAGGCATCCTCCAGGTTTTGCTGACCATCGCTCAAAAGTACGATGCGCCGCTCGCTATCGTTGGGTAGAATGGCTGCCGCCAGCCGCAGACCAGCCGCCAGGTCGGTATAGTTGGTATCCGGGGTCGTCTCGAACTGAGAAAAATCTGGAGTTGTGCTGACGGATTGCTCGACCAGTGCATTCCTGCCGACCGCGACGATGCCCACCTGGTCATCAGGGCGCTTCTGCCGGATAGCATTGCTGATCCACTGCTGGATAAAGACCTGCTGCGGCGCGGTGCTGGCCGAAATATCTCCCACGAAGACAACCGCCTGCTTCGATATAGGCTGTGCCAGCGCAGGGCCGGCCAGCGCCGAAATGATCAAGGCGAAGAGCGCAAAGCGGCAAATCAAGATCAGCATACGCTGGGACTTTGGAAAGGGCAGCGACATACGCCGCCAGGTGAGAAACACCAGCGAGCCAACTGGAATGATGAGCAAAAGCAACAGCGGCTGCTCAAACGTCAGCATTTCTCTTCCCTTTCCTCTTATTCCCGTCGGGCCGGACGCCCCCGCCCCGGACGCCCACAAGGGGCGTCCCTACATTACCGGCGCGCCCCCCACCCCTGCGTTTCCTGGCCCTTTTGATGCGTTTTGTGATGGTTTTGTAGCGGGATTGCACGTTCGCTATAACCTGGCGGGCGGGCGGCCATGAAGGCCCCCACCACCCATCCACACCACCCCCGCCCCTACGGAATGATGGCAAACCGGTTTCGGCGGTTTTACGTGAAGAGGGGGTCGTGCGCAGCGTGTAGCTGCGGCTGAAGAGCCACCATTCGAGGCAGAGTACCAGCAGGAGGAAGGCGGCGATCCACGGCCAGATTTCGCGTAAGACGTGTGGGATGCCGGGGCCGCTGGCGTTAAAGGCGGTGCTATGCGCGATGGGCAGCAGGTCTGCCGGGGCGAGACGCGATTGCAGGGGGTCGAACAGATTGACGACGAAAGCTCCGTGACGCACCTGTCCCCCTGGTCCTGAGCTATATTGCGTGACATCGTAGATACCAGGGGTATCGGTCTGATTGTAAGCCGTTACCGGGAATGGGGGAGCAACAGTGATGGGCTGCTGCCCCGGCCCGGTGATGGTGATGCGGTTCACGCCCGGCCAGGGCGCGATACTGATGGCCGTAGAGGGTGCGACCTGTCCATTGCCAGCAACGGGAGGAGGCAGGAACCAGTTGACAAGGTTATACATGAGGACAGGGAAGCCCGGTTGCAAAGGCAGGTCGGAATCATGTAGATCGAAGCTCAACGCAGCTACGCGCCTGTTAGCTTGCTCTCCGGCGATTAACAGGGGCGTTTCCGGCGTCACAATCACCGGTTGCATAGACGGCGCGGGGATAATTTGATGACTGACGTGCAGCGTGTGAATGCTGCTGAGATCGACTTCGTTCAGTATGTTCGCATCGCCATTACCCGCGCTGATACGAGTGACGGCTACCTCCGGGCCAGATGTGCCGAAAATGTACGAGCCTGCGGGCGGATTCACAAAGAAAATGTCACCAGACGGCAAGATGGGAGGGACATAACCATCGAAAATCGTTAGATCAAAGTTGCCACCGCTGGTGTATTTGGCGGGAGTCGTCTCGAAGAGATCGAGGTTGGGCTGGATACGCAGAGCAGATTCGAGGAAGCTATTGCCTCCGGTAACAAGCAAGGCCCGGCCATGCATCGAGCCACCCACGATAGCCCACGCTTCGTGATCCGCCTTCATGTCATCCTGCACGATGATGTGCGCGTACAGGAAACGGGTTGTGGGAGGAAGCGGCTCCCATTGCAGCACACCGCTCGTCTCGGCTGACAGGCTGATCGTCTGTACATTTACCAGTTTTCCATCGGCATAGAGTTCGACGGGAAGCGCGCGCGTTTGATGGCTGTAGTTGGCGATTTGCGCCAGCGCTACAAGGTTGCCCTGAACGGTATCCGAGGCCAGCGAGAGCAGAGCCGCGTTGGGGGCATCCGTGCCAACCTCCAGGTAAGAGACGGGTAACGGCACCTGGATTACGGAATCAGGCGTCAGGACATGCCCGTCTCCCACAATCAGGATACGCGCATCGCTGTGACCGGCTGCCAGCGAGGTTGCCAGCGAGAGCGCCTGTTGCAAATCGGCATCCTGATTGGTGACTCTGACACGCGCGAGCGCGGCATCGAGCTGCCCTCTATCGGAGGATGAGGCAATGATGACCTGCGGTGTGCGCGCCATCGCAATGAGAGAAACCTGGTCGCCCGGCCCAAGCCCGTCGATCAAATCCGCGACACGGTTGCGCGCGGCTTCAAAGCGGTTAGGAGCAACATCGGTGGCCTGCATACTGGCCGATGTCTGCAAAATAATGATGGTATCGCCACCGATGGGGCTGCTGAAAAAAGTA
>DASTKD010000467.1:0-3752 GCA_035716135.1 Ktedonobacteraceae bacterium | reverse complement strand
AAGATGTCGGTCTCCTGAATGGCGAGGTACGCGCCGGGGCAGCGATGGTGTCCATCGCCAAAGCCCATGAGCATTGAGGGAATGCGGTCTCCCGTAATGACACGACCGGGACAGAGCGCCAGGGGTTGCTCGCCAACCACCAGTTGATCGGCATTCGCCGCGTAGATGTGGATATTGATTAAATCGCCTTCGGGAATAACGACCTGTCTGCCCTGGCTTTCAAGTGGAATAGACGCGGTGGCGCGTCGATACAGATTGCCAACTACCGGTTCCAGGCGCAGCGTCTCGTGCAGCATCTCCAATCGTTCCTCTTCGGGAGCGGCCAGGTAGCGCGCGCGTAAATCGGCGCGTTCCAGGAAATGCCAGGCGGCGACGCTGATAAATTCGCGCGTTGTCACCATGCCTGCCGCCGCGTAAGTGATGCATTCGGTCAGTATCTCGGTGTCGTTATAATTCAACGAGAGCAGGTGCGAGATGACATCTTCCTGTGGCTTGCGCCGCCGCACCGCAATGGCTGGTCGCACATCCAGATAGTAGAACGCCAGCATATGCCGTTGATGAAAGGCCCTGTAGAGTTTGGCGAATGGCTTCCATTTCAGCAAAGGCAGCTTTCGCTGGGACGGCGGGTTCTGGTGAAAGAAGGCATCCAGCCGTTTGCCCATGCCGGGTAAGCGGCTATTGGTTACTCCCACCACACGCGCGGCGACCTGCACGGCCAGCGTCAGGCTTAACTGGCTCAAATCAACTTGCCGCTTGCTTTGAAGTTCGTTGACGAGCGCCCCGGCCAGCGTCTCCATAAACTCCCGGTAATCCGAACTGACGGTTTTGGGGGTGAAAAAGCGCGCCGTTTGCTTGCGCTGCTGGTGGTGCGCCTTGCCTTCCATATATAGAATGGGCCTGTTCTTCACGCCAGGGATCTTCGCCAGTTGATCGGCATTGAACCCCGCCTGCCGCGTAGCGTTGCTGCGTAAAATCGTTCTGGCCTCTTCAAAACCATACACCTGCCACACACCCTGAGCATCTTGCTCAAGCGGCGTAGAACCCACCTCTGTATGACGCGAGGTTTTTTGCGTGGGCCACGAACTATGATCGACCGGACAGCGTGCCGGAGCTTCTTCCGGTACCTGTGTTGATTGCGCTTCCTGTGAAATGGACATCAAGTGCCTGCTTTCCTGTATGTTACTTTTGTGATATATCAGTGTTATTATGATATTTTAAACATCATATGATATACAATAGATCATATCTTTGGAAAAGTCAAGATCAGCTTCCAGTACGAAGGTTATTATGGTATCCTGTATGAAATGAGGTACGAAGCCGCGTGAACGCGCGCGGGTACATTGGAGGCACTCATGGAGGTCCAGGATCGCAGGGTTAAGCGCACGCAGCAGCTTTTAGCCAGGGCTTTAATTGCGCTCACACTGGAGAAGGGCTACGAAGATGTGACGATTCGTGACATCACCGAGCGCGCCGACATCGGCTATGCCACCTTTTTTCGTCACTACCGCGACAAAGATGAATTGTTGAAAGATGTCCTCGACGTGGTGCTGACTGACCTCATCGATCTACTCGGTCCCGCTATGCCTGCCGCCGATCCTGCTACTGTTGGAGTTCTCCTGTTTCGCTATGTGCAAAAGCAGAGCGAAGTCGTCCGAGTGCTACTCAGAAGCCATGCTCTGCTCCAGAATATTATTGTGGCAGCCACGCAAAATGTCGTGAATATGCATACGGAGCGGCCAGATAGCCCCGTTCCTCTCGCTATAGCAGCTAATCATATCGTGACCGCATCTGTCTCGCTCATTCAGTGGTGGTTGGACCGCCAGATGCCCTATCCACCTGAACAAATGGGCATAATCTATCATGAACTAATCATACGCCCAACCAGCGAGGTAGCTTTTTCCTCGTAATCAGTTTCCCAGGGGCTGGCTTTCGGAGGGCTCCAGGATGGTTGAAGTCAACTGTTCAATCACTTTGACATCTGATTCGCGTAGCGACACCTCGCTGTCCTCGTTGAGCCATTCCGTAACGTCAACCAGCAGCGCGGCGTCATAGCCAGTTTGTGTGCGCACGAGCTGAAACTGCATGACTTTCACGACACGGTAATCCGGGTAGCCTGGAACTGCTTTCCCCACGAGTTCATTGGCCCAGGAGGCAATTTCAGTTACCGTTTTCGCCTGTTCATAGCCAAGCATACATGTTTGCATCGTTCGCACTACTTCCCGAATCCCTGTTTATATGAGCGATGGTTTAGCCCAGTTCATATCGCCGATCTTAAAGCCAGGAATATTAAGCACCACCTGGTCAGCCTCTACATCCTGAATAGCATCGAACGGGACATACAGGTCTCGATGCATCGGAATATCAACGAGGAAGTCGTTGTCGCGCACCTGCTTGACGTGACCGATATTGCCCATGTCTGATCCAACTACCCGCATATCTTCATGCACCAGCGAAGCTTTATCCTCTGATACATTAGAACTGGCTGTTCCACTATCCTGCTCAGACATGGGCTGGTTGTTACTGGCATAGGATTGTTGCGACACAGGTGCCTGCGGGGCCAGGTTGGACACGGGCATCTGGGAACTGCCAGCCGCATAGGGATTAGTCGCCGTATTGGCCTGTTCTGGCACCGGCATTGGCGCGGCGGGTACCGCGTTTTGCGCCGGTTGGACCTGCTGCTGGATGTACTGGTGAGCGATGGTGGCGAGCTTCTGTGACGCGCTCACTTCCTGTTGCAGGTTTTGTTGAAACAGTTGTACGCATCCCTGCAACCCCAGAATACTGGCCGTATCGATCAGATTGTGGTAGGCTGCGATTTCAAGGCACTCGCTCTGATAGGCGGCGTGCAGATCGAACAATACAAGAGCCTGTACGGGTGGCTGCTGTTGGAGAAAGACCTCATGGTCTTTCGTGAGACCGGCGACGGCATTACTCTCCAACGTCGCGGGCTGGCTTCCCATCATCTGGAAACACTGTTCCAGGTTGCGGATGTGCTGTCGCGTCTCCTGTTCATGCGTCAGGAAAGCTTCTCTGGCCGCGTTGTCCATAGACTCCTGGGCCAGGACCGGTAACATCTGCGCCAGTTTCTGCTCAACGTCATACATCGCGCGCAGGTCATATAAAAACAGATCTCGCGGATTCTGTATTGCCATTATTTATGCTCCTTTCAGACTTGCTACAAAATCTTTCCGCCGAATCTAGCACGCTCTACATACAAAAAAAGTTGCACCGCTAACGGTGCAACCCTTTGTCATGTGAGATGTTCCGCCTCTAGCGCAGGCAGAAATCTTTCCCGCTCTCATCGCCGAAGCAGTGACCATCTCTGGTGAGGATCACCACCTTTTTGATGTTTGAGAACTGCTTGAGCGTAGCAGTGATTTCGGCCTGCACGCGCGCATCCGCGCCGATACCGCCAGAGTTGAGGGCGCGACAGAATTTCACAGTCGCGGTTCCCGTCTCCGGTTTAGCGCCTTTCTTGTTCAGGGTGATGAAGAAGTCTGGCCCGCCAACGGGCAGAGACGCGGTACAGTTCGACGGGCCGCTCAGCATGGTGTTCAGTTCCGAGAAGTAGCCCGCCTGCTGCTCCGAGAGGGTGGGTCCGGCAATCAAGAGTTGAATGGAGAAGGTCGCTACGGCTATGGTTGGCGACGTGCGATCAACCGGGAAGACCGCGTTGGGATTCGTTTGTAGTGAATCAGGAGACTTCGAGAAGAACACTTTGATGGGGTAACTTGTCGCGGCGGAAGATGTCG
>DASTKD010000466.1:0-7718 GCA_035716135.1 Ktedonobacteraceae bacterium | reverse complement strand
ACTAGAGGCGTTTGCGTTGTGAGCGTTGCCCGGCAAGCCTTTGTCTGTAATAGCGCCACGAGAGCCAGAATATGCCCGATAGGAACACTCCCGCCAGCACCAGCAGGCCAATGGGCATGAAACGATTAATTAGTGCTGTCGATGGTGGCGCAGTTGTCGTCTGCTGCGGGTTGGATTGAGGAGCATTCTCAGGTGGGTAGAGTCCGGTGATGATGAAATGTGGCGTTCCACCGACAGCAATACCGGTGACGGTGCTGCGTCCGGGCAAGTCGAGCATCAATACCTGGCCGTTGGCGAGCGCCACGAAGCCGAACTGCCCGTCGCTGGTGATGGCGATCGATTGTGGGGAACTGTCCAGGCGAATTACTCGTGCTGGTTCTGGCGGTACGACATTGATGGTCGCTGCGATAGGGGTGAGTACATCTAGCAGATTGTGCTGCTGATCGGGTACATAGACCTCGCCAGTGATGGCGTTGTAATCCATCGGGCCGAATTGCCCTCCGCTGAGTAGTGTACGGACAACCTGGCGCGTATTCAGATCAATAGCAACGACGGTGCCTTGATGAGTCGTGACATACGCGGTAAAACCACCGGGAATGCTGATATATTGCGGTCCGCCGTCAACCGGCACGGTACCAAGCAACTGTCCGTTCGCTTCGTAGACCGTGACTGAGGAGTTCCCGGTAATCCAGAGCTGATTGGGCGTAAAAGGAGTGGCGTCAGCAGCAGTCGAGGCTGCCACCGCCAGGCCATAGACGGGTTCATGCGTCTCGAAGGTGCGTTGTATCGCGCAGTTCGTGGGATTCAACGCACGCACGTTCGTGTCTCCCTGACCTGCGACATACAGGATGGTTGCATCCAGGCTGAGCGCCAGCAGGGCGGGTTGACCGGGGATAGCGACTTTGCAGAGTATCTTCCCTGTTTTCGCCGCGATTATAGTTACATCACCGGTCGTTGGCTGCGCAGCGTATAGCGCAGACCCGTCTGGACTCAGCAGGACAGTGCGCGGGTTTCCGTGCATAACAATCGTCCCGGTTACACGGCGCTGCGCTATGTCAATCACGCTGATGCCCTGCGCTGTCCCTGACACATAGGCGAGTTGAGGAGCGCCCCCATCGGCCAGGGCCGTCCGGGGAAACAGCCCCGCGAGCAAGAATAGTGCGAAGAGCAAACAGCAACGATAGCGGTATGTGCGTAAGATCGAGATCAAATTCATATTCTTTCTGAAATGCTTCCTGGGTAATCTGTTATGGTACAATATTATAATGGATGGCGATATGTAAAGCGAGTAAAGAGACCTCTTTCCTACAAAACCCGGTGATGCGACCGAAAAGTCTGATGAGAACCAGTGATGATACCAGGAGAAGATGAAACGGTCGCCATCAGGCTGCCGATAAGAAGAGGATGGCGCAGGTTCAAACCCCTACGCTGCTCAATCTGCGCATTCCATATCTGGCTGCATCCCATTGTACTCAAAGAGCCGGTTGAAGCGCCAGAACCGCGCCATGAATGGGTACTCTGCTCATATTGTCATAAAGCGCTGCTCAACGAAATGCGCCGTTCCTCGCTGTCTTCGCCAGTGCGCCTGCGCGTTGCTATTGGCCTGGTGGCTGCCGAACGCTCCCCCTATGCCTATTATATGTCAGAACAACGAGCCTTCCAACGAGAATTTAGCTGGTTTGTATGGGCGCTGGCCCTGTTTACCCTCTTCCACCTGTTCATCCTTGTCATTTTGTTCGCGGTACCCAGATAACCCCCCTTTCCTGGCGCTTCGACTTTCTCCACATAATTGTTGAAGTTGTTCTCTGGTATCGGCCTGTGTTAAAACCAGTACTTTGATGGAGTATTAAAACTTTTTCATTAAATTGCTTCCAAATTGGTATGATAATATGTTATACTTATCTCATGCATCTGGGGGAAGTTTTCTAGCATTCTGCCCATCCACATTAATGGGTCAGGCATTAGTAAGGAGGTAATTAAAGAGCAGTTTAGTACAAATGGATGTCTGCGTTACAAGTAGTAAGCCGCAAGACATCTTATATGGGCAATGCATGGAACCCTACTCATTAGCTGACAGAGGGTAGATGAGCGCACCTTCTGGTTTTTCCGCTTTCAATTTACAGACTAAGGAGGACTGCATTGAAAAAGCATTCATCCGGCTTTTATATCGGCATCGTTGTGTCGATTATTCTTGGTTTTGGCATAGTAGCCGGTATTGCGCTGGCTCTCCGATCAGATGAGGGAATCGGTAGCAATCCTGATGTGCTGCAAGCGACCAAAACGGGTCCAAACAGCGCGACACTCAATCTCTCCACGTTTCCTGACAGTATGGTCTGTCACTCCGACGCGCCCAACCCGGAAATAGGGTGGGTCAGCTATTGTCCAAGTACCACCTGGGAATTGCCCGCAAACAGCTTAATCACCGTTGTCATCAAGCAATATGACAGTGCATCGGGCCTGTACAATGACTTCTTCCAGAAAGTTCAGGGAACCGTGGGAGGCGTCGCAATGTACAACAATAAGCCCATGAATCAGATCAACCCGGACGATGCTGCCCATACATTTACCATTCAATCAGAACCTAACGAGCCGAACCCGCTCTTCGTTAGCGTCCCGCTCCTCGGGGTTGCAGACAATGCTCCTGCGAATGTGAACATTAATGGTAATATGTATCCAACTCCCAACGTTATTCAATTCCAGTTCCGCACGGGACCAGCCGGCCACAACTACCTCTGGCACTGCTATGTCCCCTGTGGCAACGATCGCCTCTCCCCCTATGGGTTTAGCGGTCCCATGTCCACCCTCGGCTACATGGCTGGAATGATAACTGTAACAAATTTTTAAGGGGGGCAAGATGTCTGAAGCCAACATTGAAGGAAACACCGGCCCTACCCCACCGGCGAGACGAGAACCTGAGCATTTTCGTCGCGCGATGATTGCATGGGTAGTGATCTCCATTGTCGCAATTGTGATATGGGTTCTTCTGTCCCCGCTCATTCTTCCGCAAGGGGCGAGCAACCTTGAGAGCGCCGATGACTTTACCATTGTTATGTTTACAGCCCTGGCTATTCCAGTGGCTGCGTTCGTTTTTGTCTTCCTGGCCTACAGTCTGCTCTTCTTCAGGACGAAGGATAGACCTACAGAGGATGCTGTTCCCTTAAAACCCCGACCAGGGATTCAAATTGGATGGTTAGGCATCACTGGCGTTCTATGCCTCTTCCTCTTCATCTGGGGCATGATTGCCTACTACCAGGAAACCTCCGCTGCCCCAACTTCTAACACCGTCATCATCCAGGTTACCGCACAGCAATGGCAGTGGACGTTTAACTACCCACAATTTGGCGCGACCAGTCAGGGAGCTCAAGTCATTGAGTTGCCACTGAATCGCCCCGTTCAGTTCGTTGTCACTTCGAAAGATGTGCTGCATGGCTTTTCCATCCGCGCCCTGGGAGTTCGCGTCGATGCGAACCCGGGGGAAATGACTTCTACGCCAGTCGTAACGCCAACGGTAATGGGAAACTATACAGTGAATTGCGTGGAATTGTGCGGCCTCTTACATTCATACATGTGGGAGGCGGTAAACGTGGTCGATCAATCAACGTTCAATTCTTGGATAACTAGCCAGGGAGGACATCCATGAGCCAGGAGGCAATAATCGATACCACAACTGGGACGAGGCGACCGACCCTGAGACAACAGATTTTTCCGAGTGCGGTTTCCGGGGTTATAGTTGGCGTGATTGCAGCTATCATTGCAGGTGTGCTGGTGAACAGGATTACCACTGCAATAAGCCCCGATGGCGTCCCCAATGATAACGCTGTGACAGCGGCGGTCTATACTGCCTGGGTGATCTTCTTCTTCGTGGGCATGGGTGCCTTCAAAGATGTGCTAAAGTGGGGCTTTGCGCGCCGGGAACCGACCCATGCCGAAGAACAAGATCTGGCCGGCAAGGATCGTGGACTCTGGCGCTACTTCCGCTGGACCACCGACCACAAAGTGGTCGGAATGCAATACCTGGCTACAGCCCTCTTCCTCTTTTTTGTCGGCTCAATGGGAGCCTTCATGATCCGCCTGGAGCAGTCAAGGCCCGGAGCAGTCTTCTTCACTCCCTCCACGTACAACACGATTGTGGGTATGCATGGGATTATCATGATTGTTGCCTCGGTCATTATGGTCGCCGGCCCGTTCGGCAACTTCATCGTTCCCATCATGATCGGCGCGCGTGACATGGCGTTTCCCCGCCTCAACGCGCTGAGTTACTGGCTGCTCTTCGTCGATATTCCTATCATTATTACCACACTCTTCCTGGGTGGATTCGATACAGGCTGGACTGGCTACGCGCCGCTATCGGTTCAGGGGCTAACGCCGGGCATGTTGGCGTACTGCTTCTTCATCATCATCTTTGCTATCTCAACCACCGTGGGAGCCATGAATATCATCACGACGGTGCTAGTGCTGCGTACCAGAGGCATGACCTGGGGACGCCTGCCCATCATGGTCTGGGGTGTGATATTCTCAGTACTGCTGAGTTTAACCGCGTTCCCTTTTTTCATGCTATCCCAGATCATGGTTGTGATGGACCGCGTCTTCCAGACCTCCTTTTTTATAGGAGCTTACGGCGGCAATAACTGGGTGTACGAGCATCTCTTCTGGTTCTTTGGACATCCCGAGGTCTATGTAATTCTCCTCCCGTCCCTCGCAATCGCTGCCGAGGTAACCGCCGTGTTTGCTCGCAAGGGCATCTTTGGTCGTCGCATGATGATAGGTAGCCTGGCTACGATTTCTATCCTGAGCGTACTCGTATGGGGGCATCACCTGTATTTCAGCGGCGCGAACAATCCATTGGATGCTCCATTCATGCTGGATACAGAGTTGATTTCAATTCCTACCGGTGTCTTCTTCCTGGCGATGATAGGGACATTCTGGCGCGGAAAGATCTGGGTCACAGTTCCCATGCTATTCGTAGTGGGTTTGCTGATAAACTTCGTCATAGGAGGTATTACCGGCATCTACCTGGCAGACCTGCCGACCGATGAAATCTTGCACGGTGGCATGTTTGTCACCGCGCACTTCCATTTCACACTCGTCGGGACTGCGGTCTTCGGATTCTTCGCCGGCGTCTACTACTGGTTCCCGAAAATGGTGGGGAAGCGGCTCAATCCATTTCTAGGCCAGCTCCATTTCTGGCTGTTTATGGTCGGATTTAATGGGACGTTCTTGTCGCTGTTCTACGCGGGCCTGATTGGAGAGCCGCGCTGGTCGGCGAATGTCGCGCCTCCATTTGCCGTTGCCAACACCATTGCCAGCCTGTTCGCCATCTTGATCGCGGCATCCGTGTTTGTTATGGTCTACAACGTGATTATCACACTCAGGAGTGGTGAGCGTGCTGTAGCCAACGAGTGGGGAGGCAAGACGCTCGAGTGGACGGTGCCAACACCAGTACCGCTTGAGAATTTTGTCGGGGAGCTGCCCGTGGTGACATCGACACCCTACGACTACGGAACGCCTGATCCGCACCCGTCTGATGTGGAGGGCCGTCTGGAAGACGACCTGCGGCTACAACCACAGACCCCACCACAACCACAACCAGAGAGCTGATAACACTGGAGGAGATAGACAATGAGTTCAACCATTGTAGAACACGCGCATGAACACGAACTTGAGCCGCACATTCGCATTGGGCGGGCGCGGGCAGGCGTGATTATGTTCATTATATCGGATGTCCTGTCTATATTCGCCATCATGGCTGCGGGTGGCTACCTGAGCGCGCTGAATACGGAGAACCAGTTCAGGATTGCGGGAGATCACGCTCCCGCGCTTCTCCAGGGAGTGCTGGTGGCCGTTGCTCTAATACTGAGTGGCCTCATTTACTACTGGTGGGCGCGAAGGGCAAGCCGCTTCGGGGAAACTGGTCCCTCGGCGTTCTTCATGCTCGCCCTGCTATTCATGGTGCTGGCGCTGGCCGGTCAAACATGGGTAAACCTGAGCCTGGGCTATACAAGCACCCCCTTCCACGCTTACGAAAGCGTCCTTATGCTGATTACCTGGTTTACCTGGGTCCACCTCCTGCTTCTGGTGATTATCGGCGTCCTTCTCTCAGGGAGGATACTGCGCGGCAGGCTAGCCGGGTTTGGATTCATCGCTGAGGTGACCGGATACTGGTGGTACTACACAGTGCTTAGCGCCCTGTTGCTGTGGATAATCAGTCTGGTTCTATAAAGCGAGGTGCTGTATGAGCATCTGGTTTGATGTAGATGGGTGGCCTGTGCCACCCATCGTACTACTTGGATGCCTTGTTGCGGAAACCCTGTACTTCCGTGGCTGGTTCATCCTTGTCAAAGCAGAGCGGGCGAAAGATACGGCCAGGGTCATGCCTTCCGGTTCCGAGGATGGTACAATTGTGTGGGATAGCTGGCTATTAAGAGGTGTTTATTTTACGGTAGCCATCTTGATAGCCCTTGTTGGAGATTCTGCTCCCGTTGACTTTTTCTCCGGTCGGCTTTTCTGGGTGCATATGGTGCAGCATCTACTCTTGCTGGTCATCATGGCTCCGCTGCTGGTAGCTTCTGCTCCTTTGATTCCGGTATGGCTTGGCTTGCCGGGTTGGGCTAGAAGGGCCATAAAAGCAGCGGCAAAGACGAAAGTTGGGCGTACCTTCTCGCGCGTGGGATTTTGGGTGGGACACTGGTTGCGCCACCCTGCTATAGCATATGGGCTGCTGGTCGTTGGGGTCTGGGCCTGGCACTGGCCCTCTCTCTATGATCTTGCCCTGACAAACGACATCATCCACGATTGGTGCGAACACCTGACCTTTCTGGTTGTGAGCATCCTTTTCTGGACTCAGATAATACCATCGCCTCCGCTTTATCCACGCCTGAGCTATATGGGGCGTATAGGCTGCGTGGGAGCTGCAATCGCGCAAAACGTTATACTGGCTGTGCTACTTGGATTTGCCCAGGTAGTTCTCTATGCCCCCTATGCTCACCTGGGAGTTGTCGGCGGTTTCACTGCTTTGCAAGATCAGCAGTTAGGGGCGGGTATTATGTGGACGTTTGGCGATGTTCCTTTCATGATTGCCTTCGGCATCCTCATGCAGCGCTGGCTTGCCACACAGTCTGACGCGGATACCACAAAAAGGAACGATACAACCGTGCCAGAACACGAGGCCGCAAGCGCCGGACCATAACGGGGCATGTGAGCAAAATGGACGTATTCTCGAGTGTAGACATACCTGTTGAAAGGAAATGAATATGCGGCATCCAGATAGATTTCAGAAGCTGGCTCTCGCTGCATTTATTGCTACTTCGGTACTTGTTGTCATTGCCGCGACCTTCTGGGGAACCCGCCTTCTCGCGCAGCGTCATGCCCCGGCGACAGCGCCAACACAGCTGGCTAACGACGCCACGCTCGGTTTTCCCATAGAGGGCGATATGGCTCCAGATTTCAACCTGGTCGACCAGTTCGGTCATCCCGCGTCCTTATCGTCCCTGCGTGGACAAGAAGTTGTGCTGGCTTTCATTGACTCGCGCTGTACCAGCCTCTGCCCGCTGACCGCCAATATTATGTATGATGCGAGAGCGCAACTGGGAGCATCTGCCGCCAGTCGGGTGACACTGGTCGCGGTCAATGCCAATCCCACGGCAACCAGTGTGGCTACGGTGCAGGCATGGTCCATCAATCACGGCATGTTGCATCAATGGCTATTTCTCACCGGCACG
>DASTKD010000465.1:0-15912 GCA_035716135.1 Ktedonobacteraceae bacterium | reverse complement strand
AGAGAGACCTGATGAACATTTCTCATCAAGATCGGCCATGTCATCCTTCGCCTGTCATCCTGAGCGAAGCGAAGGATCTGAGGTGCCTGTCACGGAGATCCTTCGCTTCGCTCAGGATGACAACCGCTCACCGATTGTGGTCGTTAATATTCATCAGGCCGGGTCTCTCTGGAAAACAAAGCAGGATGTTAAGACAATGCCTGGAATGAGGTAATGGTTGCGATAGCGCCATTTTGCATCTGGATGCGTAAGCCGCAAAAACCCGATGTAAGCGAACTATCGGTCGTTGTTACCATCCAGCCGGATGGCTCCGTGGTACCGGTTAGCCACGCATTGGCCGAAAGCGTCGTACCAACGATACTGAAATCTATGGTGTACGATTGACCGGCGGTGGCAGCAAACGAAACGCTTTTCAGGATGGTGGCCGTCCCGCTTACTCTGCGCTGTACGATCAGTCTGGCTCCATCGATATAGGCTTTGTACCAGTTATTGCCATCCTTCCAACGCAATACGGCTCCCAGGTTGGTATTCTTGAAGCTGTTTAGTGATCCGCTGAATATAACTTCTGAATCTGTGGCGGTTGGTCCAAGCACAGCATTAAAAGGGGATGTGCCATTTGAGATCTGGCCGGTATTATTCACAATGGAGAATGCATTGGCGGTGTTCGCCTCGCCGCCCCATGTTTGACCATCGCTGGCCTTGCCCCAGTGCGCCTGATTGGCGCGCTGGAAGGTATCCTGGGCTATGGTTGTCCCAGGCGACGGCGTGATGGTGGGTGATGGCGATACCGTTGGCGACACCGTGACGGTGGGTGATGGTGACACCGTTGCTGAGGGCGTCACCGTCAACGATGGTGTTGGAGATGGCGGTGGTGAATTGGTTTGGATGGCTTCAGCGAGTTTGTTGGCAAACTCCTCCGTAAACCAGATGCGATTCTGGCTATCGACATTGATGCCGTCGTGGGGGTGTTGTGGTGTCGGTGCTGCGTACATGGAAAAAGCGCCTTTGCCGCTATCCGGGAAAGAGCCGAAGACGCCTTGCAGCGAATCATCGAACCAGATCAGCCCATTGCTATCAAAGGTAATACCGGAAGCATGTGTCCCGCCACAGGTGGTGCAGGTGGCCGGATAGGTATATTCCGTGACGCCGTTCGTCGTTCCTGGCACCGCTTGCGACACATTGAGTTCGCCAATCATGCCAACCCATCCCTCCGTCCACCAGATATTGCCATCGGGAGCGACGGTTATCATGTGAGGAGTCAGTCCGCCCGGTGGAGTGCTGCGGATTTTATATTCGTTCATTTGCCCGGAGGCAGTATATTCGCCGATTTGCGCGACCGCCGAGTTATTTTCGGTGAACCAGATATTATTTGAGGCATCAACCACAATGCCATAGGGCTGACTATTGGCCGCAGGCGTCGTGAATTCGGTCATTTGTTGGGTAGATGGATTAAACTCGCCGATTTTGTTGGTATAATGTTCGGTAAACCAGATATTGCCGCTATGATCGATGGCGATGTCCCAGGGTCCCGATGCAGCGGTTGGCACAGCAAATTGCTGGAAGGTATTTGTCTGAGGATTCAGCATACCGATTGAATTGGACATCGGCATTGGAAACCAGACGTTACCACTGGCATCAAAGGCCAGGAACAGCGGTTGCGCGAAACCGGCAGGCAACTGGTAAGTGGTAATCCAGCTTGAAGCGGCAGGATTATATACTTCTATTTTGCCAGGAGGGGTTGTATTGCCGCAAGTAGGCGAGGGGTCGCAACCAGGAACAGCTACCCACACGTTGCCCTTGCTATCAAAGTTGACTCCCCAGGGTTCCTGGCCTCCATTCATCCAGAAATCGGTGACGGTCACGCCGGATGACTGCGCATGACTGGCTAGAAGCCCTTTGCCGAACATAGTAAATGCCAGAGTCATACCTGTCAGCACTGATGCCAGCACGATGAGATTAAGTACAATTTTTCTTTTATTCATATTTCGCCTTCCCTTCAATCTAAATAAACGAAAGCACATCCATGATTTTGCCACTACTACCGGAAATATCCCTTCAAAAATCAGGCAAAATACGCACTCTAAGCAATAATAAACCCGGCAGGAGGAGATGGCGATAGGAAGCGGGTTAAGATGGGGTTAAATTGTACACTAAGCGGTTGAGGTAAAGTTAAATTACGCAAAAAAATATCCTGCGAAGCAGCTCTTCAAAACTCCTCACGCCGCTTGCTTGTTACTAAATATCAAAGTATCTTATATTACTGTTTTGCATATTACTCATAAGAGTATGTTGAGCAATCTTAACTTAATTTATATATTCATAATCGTATCTTCACTTATTCAACATTCCCTTATCATCTGTGTCACTTATACTTCCTTTTGTGAGAGATTGCGCAAACCGAGAATAAAAACATGATGCCCCAAAACTCCTTAGTTCGCTCGCATCTTTCCATCGGTTCTTCCTTTATTGTTGTTTGTAGTGTGTATTTCCGGCAAAGGAGACCTATTCATGAAAGGATTTTTCAGGTCAAAACGGTTTTTGACCATAGTCGCTTTCCTTATGATCGCGGCTGCTATTGCCATTCCACTTTCAGGTAACATCAGGCACACGTTTGCTGCAAGCCGTTCCTCGCATAATATTGCCTATGTGAATTATGATGATAGCGGGTTTACTGGAGCGAGTATTCCCTCGGGAAACATTTTTACTGACTCGATAGTCGGTGGCCCCGCGCCGACCAGCTCCGCCATAGATTCCGTATCGTATAACGGTATGACCTTTACTCCGTTGGCCAGGGCGGCCCTTTCTGCCACTACCCTTGCTCCATATGACACGTTAATTCTGTTTGAGGTGTGCGATATCGCAACCAGCCTTACCACCTCGCAGCATGGTGCGATTAACGCCTACCTTGCAGCTGGAAACAAGATTCTCCTGTACGATGGTGACAGGTGTGCGGCAGGAACGGGCGGGGTTGCAGACTACTCATGGTTTACGTACCCGTTCGCCACCAGTTCACCCGGGCCACAAGGGGCGTCCGGTGTGCTAACTGTTGTCGAGAACTCTACGCTGACACAGGGGCTCTCCAGCGATCCGTTCAACAGCGACGAGTTGGGTGACGCAAACACCGCAACCACCACCGATCCACACTGGTTTGCTGCTGCCAGGACTACTAACGCGCTGGGCAACAATGGATATTTTCTCGCCTATGCTCGTAACACGGGGCTTATCATCTATGATGGTGCGGATCACTGGTTTACCTCTAGCCCCACACAGTCGCTGACCGATCTTTTCTTAAATGAGTTGAACCAGATGTATGATCCGGATAATTTACCTGGTAGCGTACCACTCGCCAACATACACTACTTCGCCTTCGGCGATTCGTATTCCTCTGGCGAGGGCAATCCACCCTTCTTTCCTGCTACGGATACCAGGCCTGATTTTTGCCACCGCTCGCCACAGGCGTACTCGCAGGTTCTGGGCGCGGCCCTAAAGCTATCGCCGATGTTCTATGCTTGCAGCGGTGCAGTGACAGATGACATCACTAAACTCACCTATTACGGTGAGCAGCCGCAGCTAAATAATTTACCCACAGATGTGAATGCTACTTTCGGTCTGGCGACGATGACCATCGGAGGGAACAATGCTGGATTTGGCCCCGTCTTAAAGAGCTGTATCGAGCAGAGACTATGGGCGAGCATATTTAACGCTGGGATCGGACCGATAGCTGTCTGGCTTGGATTGGGAAAAGACCCAAGTTGTGTACACTCTCCCTCGTTCGTGAACGCGGAGAACGCCCAGATTGACCACGTATTCACTCCAGTCAAGGCTACGTACCTGGCGCTCCTGAACCACGTCAGCCAGACCGATACCTCCGTCATTGTTGCCGACTACCCGCACCTGTTCCCCGACACATCGAAGGAGCAGAGCTGTCTCCAGCTCGCGCCATTCCTCACTACTGCCGACCAGCAGTACTTCAATCTCGCGGGAGACCGTCTCGATAACGTACTGGCAAAAGCCGCCGCTCAGGCTGGAGTGAACTTTGTAGACGTTCGTCCGATCTTCGCGGGACATGGCGTGTGCGGCAGTGGAGGTGCGTGGATCAACGGGGTCAGCATTGCCTCCAGTACTGGATGCACGTTATCGGTGGCAGGAAATTGCATCATCCCTGATAGCCCGACAGTTGGCTCGTTTCACCCGAATGCTTCGGGACACGCATCAGGTTATGCAGTTGCCATCGAGAACTACATCAAATCTGCTACCAATCTCACAGTGGAGGGCTTTCCAGCCAATCCGCCCGCCGCACCTGCCGCTATCTCTAACCAACCAGTCGTTACTGCAAATGCTACAGATGCTGTGCAAAGATTGATGGCGCAACCACTGACTAGCGGAACGACAGCCTGCGAGGGTACGTATACGGCTGGCCAACAGGTGTTGGTGAGCGGTAGTGGTTTTGCACCAAACGCATCTGTACGAGTGTATGTAACGTCCGCTGGCTTGAAACCTGCCGGGCAGCAGCAAGTCGCGCAGTTCAAAGCCGGCTCGACCGGTTCTGTGTCCGGCATCATCCGCATCCCGCTTGCGACGACCGGCTTCACGCTTCCTGGGTCAAAAGCTGGTGTCATCTTCATCGATGCCATTGGAACTGGGCCTGGAGGCGTACATGTCGATGATGTGGATATGGAAGGACTCGCCAAACCTGGCAGCGCTTGCAGCACCACCCAATTTCCCTTCAAGGGTTTTGAAGAACCAGTAGACAATTTTCCGCGCGTCAATACCGCCGATGCCGGTGAATCCATTATGGTGAAATTCGATCTTCCCGGCATACATGCTCCATTGAACGATGTACTCGCCAGTGGCTACCCACAGAGCGCCCCGGTGTCGTGTAGCAACCCGGCTATCCTCACCAGTGGTGAACCGACTGTTTCAGACGAGAATAGTCACTTCAATGGCGATTACACTTACATCTGGAAGACTAAACCTTCCTGGCTGGGTTGCCGAGAGCTGATCGTGAAGCTGGCTGATGGGAGTTATCACTGGGCTGTATTTAACTTCAGCAGCTGAGCTTGTTTAGCTTAGCGAGTACGCCACAGGGACACGGGCTGCCGCCAGTGCCATGAGGATGGTGGTGACACAGTACCGTCTTCTTCACACACAGGCGGTCTAACAGCGCACAGTTACTGTTGATTATATTCTCACTTGAAGCTGTGCGCCTTAGCTGTGCTCAGGAATAAGTCGCAAGAAGCCTGTCGGCAGTGGGTCGACAGGCTTCTTGCTGTTAGTACACGCCGTTGTGCAGGAATAGCAGGAGTGGTATGTGGTTCATGGAAAGGTGGTACGATAGGAGCCGGTAGTCGCAATGAGATGCATTGATGCCTCTTTCTATCCAGAAAACGAGGCCCAATACACGAAGGAACAGGAAGGTAGGGTTATAGAATATGACCGAATATGCCAGTTTCCGACAGCGCCTCGACACTGTTTTGCGTACCCGTGACGTGAAGCAGGTAAGCGCATTTCTTATAGCCGAAAATCAATGGGACGAAGGCACACCAGCCGACCCTGAGTTTGCGATGTGGATGATGATTGCCGGTAGCAAGTCGATGCGCGATTTGCACGAGCAGGCGCGTCAATGGCTGGTCAGTCATGGACATGAAGATGAAGCCAACGCTGTATTAGGCGGAGGAAAGGGTACAGGTAGCAACAATACAAAAAAGAATCAGCAGCAACATAAGGGTAAACGGAAGTGAAACGGGTCAAATATTCTATGCGGAAGCAAGATCGTGTATGGCAGAGCATCTAGCAAAAGACACTTCCGGGCCATAGCGACCCGGAAGTGTTTCAGACCAATCACCCCCATGAGCGATTGACCAGGGCGTGGAGCGCGTTCCCGGTTGGCAAGGCGCGGTATGCTGCGAGCGGAACGAACTGGAACCGCTCTATGCTGTCCGCGGATGCGATGAGTCGCGCGCTTCACGAGTTGTCCGGCAAAATGTCGAACATTTGTTATAACGAATCAGGTTACTTTTCGGCTTCAGCTTTTTTGTGCTGCGCGATGATTTCCTGCTGCACATTGGCGGGAACTTCTTCATACTGGTAAAACTCCATTTTGAAGGAGCCGCGTCCCTGGGTGATCGAGCGCAGGTCGGTCGCGTAGTGCAACATTTCGGCCTGTGGGACGTTGGCCGTGATCTGCTGCATCCCGTTGCCACTATTCGCCATGCCCAGCACGCGCCCGCGCTTGGTATTGATGTCGCTCATAATGTCGCCCATGTAGCTTTCCGGCACCGTGATGGTGGCGGTCATGACTGGTTCAAGCAGTGCCGGGCTGGCTAAGGGTACAGCTTCTTGCATACCCAGCGAAGCGGCGACTTCAAAGGACTGCGCCGACGAGTCAACCGGGTGGTATTTTCCATCGACCAGGGCTACTTTGACGTATACCAGCGGGTTGCCAGAGATGAAGCCGCGCTTGAGCGACTCGCGCACGCCTTTTTCGACGCCTGGAATGAACTGGTTGGGAACGACACCGCCCACGATTTTGTCTTCAAAAATGAAGGTTTCTTCACCGCCCATCGGCAACGGCTCAATCTCCAGCCAGACATCGCCAAACTGGCCGTGACCGCCGCTCTGACGCTTATGGCGACCGTTGGCGCGGGCCTTCTTGCGGATGGTTTCGCGGTAAGAGATGCGTTGATCGCGTGCTTCCAGGTCAACCCCATATTTGCGTTTGATGCCCTCGAGCGTGATTTGCAGGTGTGATTCTCCGATGCCTGAAAGCAGCACTTCGGCGGTCTGGGGATCTCGAGCGACGCGCAACGTGCGATCTTCTTCGGCGACACGCGCCAGGGCGTTACTCATCTTATCCAGGTCAGCTTTACTTTTGGGGAATACGGCTACTGTAAAACAAGGCTCCGGGAAGTTGATGGGTTCAAGGGGATCGCCTGCATCTTTGCTGCTGGCGAGGGTATCTCCAGTATGCGTATTGGCAAGCTTGGCGACCGCGCCGAAATCGCCCGCCGGAATCTCAGTGGCGTTTTCCTGCATCTTGCCGCGTGAGAGGATGAGCTGTCCAATGCGTTCGTCGGCTTTGGTCTGCTGGTTGAACACATGCATATCCGGTTTCAGTGTGCCGCTATAGACCCGGAAGTTGCTGATGGTGCCAACCTGAGCCGCCGCCGTCTTGAAGACGAACACGGAGAGGTTATTGCCAAAAGCCTGCGCATCCTCTGGTACCGCGTCTGTCGCGCCGGGAAGATAATCTACGATGGCATCCAGCAGCGTCTGCACACCGACGTTTTTACTGGTCGAGCCGCACAGGACGGGGATCAACTGACCGCTGCGCGTACCTTGCTTGATGACGGAGAGAATTTCCTCGTCGCTCAGTTCTTCGCCTTCCAGGAATTTCTCCATGATGGCGTCGTCGCTCTCAACCGCCGACTCGATCAATTGATCGCGGAACGAGCTAATGCGGTCCTGGAGGTCAGCCGGAATGGCGACTTCCTGCACCTTGTTGCCGCCCTCGAAGGTGTAGCCCTTCTGCGTGACGAGGTCAACCACGCCTTTGAAGCCAGCCTGTTCGCCGATGGGGAGTTGCAGGGGAACGACTTTCAATCCAAAGCGGCCGCGCAGCGTCTCGAGCGCCTGCTCGAACGAGGTATTTTCTCGATCCAGCTTATTGACCAGTACGATGCGCGGCAGGTTGCGTTCGTCCGCGTATTGCCAGGTCAGTTCAGTGCCGACCTCGACGCCTTTTTCAGCCGTCACGACGACGAGCGCGGCATCAGCCACGCGCAAAGCGGCTTTGACTTCGCCCACGAAGTCAGCATAACCAGGGGTGTCGATAAAATTGATCTTGGTGTTCTTCCATTCGACGGGTAGCACTTTAGCATGGAGCGTCATACTCCGTTTGAGTTCATCGGGGTCGTAATCGGCGATTGAGCTACCCTCATCGACTTTGCCCTGTCGCGTGACTGCCCCGCTATCATACAGCGCCGCATCAATGAGAGATGTTTTACCTGCTCCAACATGGGAAATCAACGCTACATTGCGAATGTGTTCCGCAGTATAGACCTTCATGAAACTATATCCTCCTGAGTTTCTAGCCAGAGGTGATCTATCTAGACGACGAGTGTGGAAATAGACCGCCTGCATCCCCACGCCAATTGTGAATTGTTCCGGCCAAAGGTAAAAAGACAGAAGACCCATCTCTTTCGGTTAGTATGTTGTAGTATAACAGCATAATGTGCTTTGTTCAACAGCAATTTTGAGCAAGTTTTTATCTAGCGTGAGGAGTGATCTCGTGATTAGATTGCCGAAGGCCATCACTTTTGATTGTTATGGCACCTTGATCGACTGGGAGAGCGCGGTGCAGCAGTTTTTCGCGCAGCGATTGGCCGCGCATGATATAGAGGGTGTGGATGCTCGCGCGCTCCAGCATCGCTGGGAAGAAATACAGTTCGTGTATATACAGGAGCGCTACCGTCCGTACCGCGAGGTGCTACGCGATACGATGCATATGGCTCTCGATACGGCCCAGATTCCTTATGCTGAAGAAGATATTGAGGCGTTTGTCGATTCGATGGGCAAGTGGCAACCATTCCCCGACACGAAAGAGGCCATCCTTGAGCTACAGAAGTTCCTCAAAGTCGTGCTTATCACCAATACTGACAATGCCATTATCGCCGAAACCGAGCGTACCATCGGCGTCAAGTTCGATGAGATCATCACGGCTGAGCAGGTCGGGGCCTATAAGCCCTCGCATAAGGGCTTCCTGCTGGCCCGCGAGCGTCTGGGCTTGCCCGTATCAGATATATGGCACGCCGGTTTTGGCTTCAAATACGACATCGTGCCAGCCACTGAACTTGGTTATACGACGGTATGGATAAATCGCCAGGGCGAGACACACCCGGTGGATGTGAAGGAGACATTCCTGGTGGGAGATATGAGGACGCTAGTCTATTTGATCAAGGGGATAGCAGCCTCTTCGTAAATTGATTGCGCCCACAATGAAAATCGGTGTCTAGTAATCCGTATACTGGCCTGTACCCTGGAGAGTAACCACTCGATAGGTAAGTTGAGCGCCTGCATTCGAGGTCGTGCCAGGGCGTTGTGTGATGACCGCGAATGTTGTTAAAGGCTGCTTTATCTGTCCTCCCAGCTTGACTTCTGGTAAGACTAGTGTACAAGACATTGCTCCTGCGCCGGTCCCGTTTTTGAGCGTAGCAGTGATGAGAGTGCCAATCGCGCTTTGCTGAATTTGTAGATGGTCGCTCTGAAAGGTGAGGCTTCCCTGTGAGTCCTGGTAATCAAGCTCAGACGATTTATCTTCGTTGATGTAGTAGGAGATCTTCAAGTCTTCGCCCGCAAGCAGGAACATGGTAGCCAGATCACTTTGCTGTGTCATAAATCGGCCCTCCTTCTCATGAGTGTTGGGGCATACGATTGTATATCGTGAGCCAGTTGGTAGCGATTTCGTTCTGCGCGTCTTTCAACGAAATGGCTCCTGAACATACTTGATCGTGCAGGTAATTCTCCACCTGATCCTTCTGGTGAAATCCGGGTGTGGGGGAAGCTGCCTCCGGCCAGAGGTTGGCGATGTCATTCGAGCCGCCCAGCTCCAGGGAGACGAGATGATCGACTTCATACTGACCCGCCGAATGGTGAGTGATCCCATATTCAGCATAGACCTGGTCTTTTTCACTGCTCGGTACATTGCGTACTGAACTGGCATAGCCAGACTTACAAATCTGTTGTACTGTTGCGGTCGAGAAGATTGCGCCAGGAGTACATTCGGAGTCAGGTAGCGCGCCATGAACGATGCATCCCTGTGTTTTCGTGCGCTCGCCGATGTGCGCAGGGGCAGTGGAAGGAGACGAAGTTGTAGCGGTGGCGGAACCCTTTGAGCCATTCGTTGTAATGGTAACGTCGCATCCGCACAATGTGAACAAGAGCGCGGCGGCCATTGCCAGCACAGAAAGTTGTTTCTTCATGCATTTTCCCTTTCGCAATAAATGAATTCGTCGAAGCTATGGTCTTGCTTGAGAACCTTCCAACATGTCTTATAAAACGTGTGTCGGCTTCTGAAATCGCATTTGTTCTACACTGCATTGTACGGAGCATCTGTTAAATATATACCAGTTTTGTGTGTGGGTGTCCAATGCTTGCCTGCTGAGGGAGAGGATTGTAGATGAAGGCGAGCGGCTTGAACCGCTCGCAAAGAACACAAGAATGCGTTTTTGTTCCCTACCAAAGTCTCACGACATCCTTGAAGGAGAGTTCGCCGTTGATGTAGCTGACTGCTCCGACGTAGCGGCGTATGAAGTTATTCTCCCCGTTGAGGGTGACATCGAGTTTTGCTTCATCCTTCTCCCTGGGAATCAGGTGGTTGTACTGGAAGGACAGGGGACCATACTTCCGCTGGAAGAATGCCTCTATATCGTGCTTGAAGCTGGCGGCAAGGTCTTGTTCGATCATTGCGCTATGCACCTTTCGAGAAGAGAAGGTCAGCGTATCAAGGATTGGTCGTCTGATCTTCTCTTCGTCACATCTTCAATCGGCTACAGCGACGACTGAAGGTAACTCCACTCTATCCGTCATCGCTGTAGTCTGCTAAACGCTTACTTTACCATGAGCAGGGTGACACTGTTGCCGAAGAACTCGGCCTTCACGGTACCCAGAGAACGATCCATGAGGACAGTAAAGGTTGGACTTTCGCCGCGCCGCAACTGGGAGCGATCGTCCACCACGCCCGTGATGCGCAGCAGCCCCGCCTCTTCCACGACATTCGTGATACGGGCGATACGGGACATGCCGGGCAGCGCGACTGTACTCATCGTTTCGGGCGCGCCCGCGAAGACCGATTTGGTGATGACCCCGGTTTTGGCATCGAGGTTCACATGGCCCTCGATCACATACGAGGCATAGTTGGGCAGTGGCTTTTGCGGCATTCCTGCCACCGCCCGGAAGGTCACAGCGCCGTTTGTTGCGGCGCTGTTTGCCAGCAGGCCAGACGAGGGCAATACGGCTCCTGCCGCGACGACTGAACTGGCCCCTGCCACTTTCAAGAATTTTCGCCGGTTGAGTTTCTCCATTGTGTGTACCTCCTCTCTATACGTGTGGATTGCCCACAAAGGGGAACTCATTGAGGTAGTCGGTGTGGGGGCCGACCATGTCTGTTGTGATCTGCCCGTTCGTCACGAGCGCCAGTGAGATGTCGATCACGTCGTCGGTAAGCTTGCGCCCATTGAGGAAGCCTGCTGAACTATTGTAGTTGTAGGTCAGGATGTCAGGCAGCAGGATGTTCGTAATCGCATCCGCGTGCGCGTCGTCATAACCAAACGACTTTAAGGTGTTCTCAAAGCTCTCTCCGAAAAGCGCCCGCTGCTTGCTGGGCGGTGTATTGTTAAACGTGACCTTATCGTTGCTATGATTGAACACGGTATTGATGGCCGGGCGACCCATTTGATCGTCCTGGACAAGATCATTGGCATCGAAGTCCGCGTCACCTGTGGCCTGGAGCGTGCGCACCCAGATGCCGACGTTCGGGTTGTTGCCTAATGCATGGTTGGGTACCTCCAGCGCGATGCTGAAGACGTTCTTGTCGATGAAGAAATCGCTGCCCGTGAACTTGAACCCGTGCAGGAAACCCACCAGATCGAAGAAAAAGGGATCGCTACGGAAACCTGCGTAGAACTTGTACGGGCCGTTCCTGGTGATGGTGATCGAACTGTCGAAGTTCACCGGCGCGCCTTCGATAATGGTTTCGCCGTTTCCCTGACCAACCACGCGGTGTACCGTTGCCTTCTGATGACCGTTCACCGGCTGGGAGAAGGTGACGCGGAAGTTGATCTCGGCGAGCGCGTCGCCGTTGGTATCAACCTTAATTTCGTAAATCGCTCCAGGCTCAAAAGTGGTAGCAAGTGTGGGAGCCAGGGGATTCACGTTCAGGATCAGGATCGTTTTGTCGTCGTCCCCAGGTTTCTGAAACGCATAGTGGTCGGTAATATCCACTCGCGGATCACTATTGGGAGACATCAGACCAGGGGCATCCAGATGGTCTGCCATACCTAACCTCCTTGTTGCGCGTGGGCGAACAGCCTGGTCGAATCGTTCATAGAAATACATACGCCACTGCAGTTGGTATATGCGCTCCCGGAATATCGCCTGGAAAGGCCATCTAAGCCACGCTCGATAACGATTGCAATGAACATGGGTGAGCGTGTGTTCCTCATGAGTTTTCTATTGCTCACCCATAGATACGCATATGAAATATGAGTGGATTACCAGTACTCAAGCGGTTTTACGAATGTTGTTGGTATCTTTGCGATGTGTGCGGTATACTGGATTACATATTTCACTATGCAGTAAATATCACGAGGGAGCAACACATATGACTGTAGATATTAGCGACATTGAGAAGATCATCGCTCAGGAAGATAGCTGGCGTCAGACACAGACCATCAACCTGATTGCCAGTGAGAACACGCCCAGCGAGGCAGTGCGGCGGGTGCAACTTTCGGATTTCATGGGCCGCTACGCCGAGGGACATCCCAATGAAGGCGATAAGGTGAACCGTTACTACCAGGGGACGCGCTACATCGATGCGATCGAACGCATGGCGACCGCTGAAATCATCGAGCTATTTCGCGTCCGGCAGGCGGATGTACGCCCCATCAGCGGCAACAATGCCAATACCGCGCTGGCCATGGGCTGGCTGCGCGGCGGCGATACGGTCGTTGCCAACTCGACCGACGCAGGCGGGCATATCAGTCATGGCCCGGTTGGCGTCTTTGGGCGGCGTATCCAGAGTCGCGGGCAATCACTGAAACTGGGCGGCCCCAACTCGATTCACCTGCATTATTTGCCTCTAACCGAAGACCATTACCATATCGATGCTCAAAAGACCATCGAACTGATCGACCAGGTTTCTCCGCAAATGGTGGTAATGGGCAAGAGCCTCTTTCTCTTCCCGGAGCCGGTCGAGGAAGTAGCAGCGTTCTGCAAAACGAAGGACATCCCATTGCTCTACGACGGGGCGCATGTCCTCGGATTGATCGCGGGAGGCGAGTTTCAGCAGCCTTTGCACGAGGGCGCGACCTGGATGACCGCCAGCGTGCATAAAACCTTCCCTGGCCCGCAGCGCGGCGTGATCCTGGGCAACCTGGACGCCGAAGGTGAAAAGAAATACTGGCCTGCCGCTGATCGCGGTGTCTTCCCTGGTACGTCCAGCAACCATCATCTCTCCACGCTGGCCGGCCTTGTGGTTGCCATACGCGAGATGAAGCAATTCGGTGTAGCCTATGCCTCACAAATCGTGCGCAACGCGCAGGCGCTGGGACGCAGCCTGGACGAACTGGGTACGCCTGTAGAGGCACGCGCCTTTGGTTATACTCGCAGTCATATGATCGCCGTCAACGTCTCGCAATGGGGAGGTGGTGTCGAGGTTGCCAAACGCCTTGAGGCTAACGACATCATCGTCAACTATAACATGGTTCCCGGCGATGCCGACCCGCGCAACCCCTCCGGCCTGCGCATCGGCGTACCCGAAATGACGCGCTTCGGCATGGGTGAACGCGCTATGGGCGAACTGGCTCAGTTGATGCACGACGCCATTCGCGGCAAGAACGTGAAAGCGCAGGTCAACGCTCTGCGCGGTCGCTTCCTGGAGATGCAATACGTGTGATGCTTTTGCGGCACAATTTCCATGTGCTGTAGGGACGCGATTCATCGCGTCCCCCCTGCGTCTCTACTCCCCTTGCTCTGCCTCGTATTGTGCAAGCAAATCCATCAACCATTGTTCATCGTGAATCGGTACGCCTGCTTTTTGCGCTTTTGCCAGCTTGGAGCCAGCATCTTCGCCCACGATCAGGTGGCTGAGGTTTTTGCTGACGCCGGAGGCAATCGTTCCTCCCAGGCGCACGAGGGCTGCTTCGGCTGTCGGGCGCGTCATCTGGTTCAGACGCCCGGTAAGCAGGAAGGTTTGACCGGCGAGGGGACCATCGATTGGTTTTTGGCGTTCTTCCGTCATGTTGAGGCCGAGTTGCTTTAGACGTTCGACCAGGGCGCGGTTCTGCTCGTCTTGCAGCCAGGCGTAGACGCTTTGGCCGATGACAGGGCCAACGCCCGCGATGCCGCCAATCTCCTGTTCGCTGGCTGTCAGTAATGCATCCATAGACCCAAATGCCTGGGCGAGAATCTGTGCCGTTTTTTCGCCCACATAGCGGATATTCAGGCCAGTCAAGAGTCGCCAGAGCGGGCGATGTTTGCTAGCTTCGATAGCTTTGAGCATGTTGTCCGCGCTTTTGTCCTTGATCCCTTCCATCACAAGAAGTTGATCGCGGGTTAGTGTGTAGAAGTCGGCCACGCTTTTGAGATAGCCTGCTTCAACCAACTGGGCGCACATTCTTTCGCCGATGGTATCCATATCCATAGCGGCTTTCGAGACGAAGTGGATGAAGCTTTCGAGATTGCGCGCCGGGCATTGCGTGTTAGGACAATAGGCCATGGCCTCTTTTTCCGAGCGCATGATGGGCGTATCGCATATGGGGCAGCGTTCGGGTAGATGATAGACTTCTTCAGCGCCGGTGCGCCGTTCAACGACCGGTTTTACCACCTGGGGAATGACCTCGCCGGCGCGTTGCACCAGCACCCAGTCACCGATGCGCAGGTCTTTGCGCTGAATATCGCCCTCGTTATGCAGAGAGGAGCGCGAGACGGTCACGCCGCGAATGTTGACGGGTTCCAGCAAAGCCCAGGGATTGACGGAGCCGGTGCGCCCGATGTTGACGCGAATATCAAGCAGCTTTGTAGCGACTTGAATGGGAGGATACTTGAAAGCGATGGCCCAGCGCGGGTCGCGTGCCACCGCGCCCAACTCTTGCTGTTGCGCCAGGTCGCTGATCTTAATGACCACCCCGTCGATTTCATAGGGCAGGTTGAAGCGTTCCTTCTCCCACTTTTTACAGTACTCCATCACTTGGTCAAGGTTTTTGGCTAGCTGGATATTGGGGTTGACGTGGAAACCCCATTCGCGGATCAATTGCAGGGCTTCCCACTGGCTATGGAAATCCATGCCTTGCATATAGCCAATCTGGTAGCCAAAAAAGTCAAGATGACGCGAGGCGGTGATGCGCGGGTCTTTCTGGCGCAGCGAACCGGCAGCCGCATTACGTGGGTTGGCGAACAAGCGATTATCCGTCATAGATTCGTTCAACTGCTCGAAGCTTTTGATAGACATGTAGATTTCGCCGCGCACCTCCACTTTGGCGGGGATACGCTCGCCGCGCAGTCTTTGCGAAATGGTGCGAATAGTGCGCACGTTAGGCGTCCAGTCCTCGCCGATCAGTCCGTCTCCACGCGATGCGCCAATGGTAAGCTTGCCATGCTCATAGGTCAAAGCCATCGCCAGGCCGTCAATTTTGAGTTCGCAGACATATTCAAAGGTGGCGTTGGGCAGGATGTTGGTGGCGCGTTTATGCCAGGCCAGCAATTCCTCTTCGCTACGCGCATTCGCCAGGCTGAGCATAGGGACAGGATGATGATGTTGTTGTACGTCTCCTGTCGGCCCGGCTCCGACGCGCTGTGTGGGCGAATCGGGCGTTTGCAGCTCGGGGTGTTCATACTCGATGCGCAGCAATTCGATCATCAACTGGTCGTATTCCGCGTCGGTCAACGTCGGGTTGTCCTGGATGTGGTACTGGTAATTGGCCTCTTCGATCTGGTGGCGCAACTGCGCGACGCGGACCTCAAGCTGTTCTTCATCATTGCTCGCATCAATCGGCATTGGGGTAGCATCCTGTAATTCTGCCATGCAAATTGCTCCTGATTTCTATGTTTTCTATGCTCTTCTCTTCTTTTTGGGGCGGCGGAAATCGGTGCAAGCCAGGCATTTAGAACGGCTGGTAGTGATGAACAACGGGCGAT
>DASTKD010000464.1:0-2599 GCA_035716135.1 Ktedonobacteraceae bacterium | reverse complement strand
AGGAATGGGCAATACCTCTTCGCGGCGATAGGAACCGCTGGCATCGGTATTCATGCCAGGCCAGCGAGGCCCATAGTTATAATGCCCCGTCTCAGCCGGAGAAAGAGGCATCACTCCAAACTGTGGCACGCCCGTTACATCGGGCCGACCAACCTCCGGCACTTCCTGGTACAGATCTTCTGGCACACTGTCCAATGCCTGTTGGCGCAGGTCGTCCTCGCTTAACGCCAAACGGATTGCGCCCTTTACATTTCTCGTCACCGCGCTCTTTGGCACATAGTATGCTTTTCTGAATATGCCGCCGCGCTCTACCAGAATATAGTGGCTGAAACGCGCTCGCACTTTTCCCAGTTTCTTACCATCACCGTCCAGCACTTCCTGACCTAATTCAAAATCGGCTGGTGCTTTTTCAATCGTCATACGCCGCTCCTTCATTCCAAATAATAATGAGACCCGGCGAACGCTATGCAAGGCGCAGAATGTTCGCCACTTCTATTATATGGAACAGGCAGAGGAAACTACAACCCCTCGTGTTCCTCAACCTTAACACTGCCCGTTGTTTCAGGTTCCAGACCGCGCGCAACGCGATCTTTCGCCATCGTCAGGGCGTTGGGCTGTCCATTGCCCGGCGCGAAGAGGGCGTGTCCTCCCGGATGCGCGCGTTCGAGCGGAAGTTGCTGGTGATGATACAGGCGATTGGAAAGCAGGGCATGGTTGGCGGTCATCGCCACTTGCAGAGATTCCACCACGCGCTCGAGGTGTTCGATACCATGCAGCACTTCCTGCACACTGGTTTGACTACCATTGAGGGCTGGCGACTGCGGCTGGCTGCGTACAAATTCGTCGCGCAGGCCATGAATACGTACGGAAAGGTACTGCTCCAGGTTTTGTAATGACCGCGAGAGGGCTTCGCTGAGTGCAGACAGGCGCTCATCGAGAGCTTTGCCGATCATATCACTCAGATCATCCCACGGCAATTCTGTTTGCACCTCAAAGGCTTCCAGTGGATGTACGCCGTTAGCCGTCATAACGGTATCTTCAAGTGATTGAAGCGTCAACTGTTGCAACTGCTTGTTCACCAATTGCTCGATGCCGGGCAATTGCGCTTCTAACAGGCGAGCGATGTTGCTCTCTACCTGCTGGTTTTTCTGTTCCACGTCAAGATTAACGGACTGCGTGATACGGGTTTGCAGGGTTTGCAGCTTTTCGCTGAACATTGAGTCCAGCCGCCCCTGCATCTCTGTCAGCTTTAGCGCCATATTGCGCAGGATTTCCTGCTGCATGGTAAAGAAACGCTGCTCGCTTTCGCGGCGAGAATCGATGATACGCTGGTCGAAAATACGCTCCATCTCTTTGCGCTGGGCCGTTAGTCGCTGCTCAAGAATCGTGTTGAACGACTGAAGTTCGTCTTCGGTGAATGACATAGCGCCTGCTCCTTGCTCTCTTCCTCTTTTTAGTTGTATTCTGGACGTTAGTATATGGTGTTAAAAAGAACGTGTCAATTTCCTGACAATTACATGCCCAGGTTGGCTATTCTGTCGTTTCATCAGCTATCGAGAGGAGGATTGACCCATGCCACGCGCCATAGATTTTCATGTTCACCTGCCAACGACGGAGTTTATGCAGGTTACACTCGGCCCATACGCTCAAGCCGCCGAGCGCTTCTTCCGTACCGAGGTAAAACTGAAGGACATCGAGCAGATCGCCGCCGATTACGCGCAACTGGATATGGTCGGTGTGCTACTGGCCTGGGATGCGGAAACCGCCACTGGACTACCGCCCCTGGGAAACGATTATATCGCCGCCATTGTGCAGCGTTATCCGCAGCAATTTGTGGGTTTTGCCAGCGTTGACCCGCACAAAGGTAAGGCGGCTATTAAAGAATTTGAACGCGCTATCAAAGACCTGGGGCTGGCCGGGGCGAAGTTTCATCCAGGCGTACAGGCATTCTATCCCAGTGATCCCGCTTTCTATCCATTGATGGAGAAGATAGAGGAACTGGGCGTTCCGGCTCTCTTTCACACCGGCACAAACGGTCTGGGAGCAGGCACGCCCGGCGGCATGGGCATCAAGCTCGATTACACACGTCCCATTCACCTCGATACGCTGGCGGCAGATTTTCCTGGCCTGACCATCATCGGCGCGCACCCTTCCTGGCCCTGGCACGAAGAAATGCTCGCCATCTTGCAACATAAGACCAATGTCTATAATGACCTCTCAGGTTGGTCGCCTAAACGTATTCCAGAGGTGTTGCTGCGCGAAGCTGCCACGCGCCTGCAAGATCGTTTCCTCTTCGGCTCGGACTACCCGTTCATTACGCCGCAACGCTGGCTCAAAGACTTCGAGGCAGTCAAGATCGAATTCAAGCCGGAGGTGAGGGAGAAACTGATGTGGCGCAATGCTCAAAAGTTGCTGGCGCATATCAGCGTTGGACAAATGAGTTTCTCATCCTCTTAAATTAACGTGAGTTCTGTTTAAGCCAGACCGATCAAGCCGCCAGCAACGCACGTTCATCGAGATGCAGACTCGGTTTTTTGTCCTGATGACTGTAGGCCAGGAGTCCAGCAAGCAAATGCACCACGAAATTCGTCGGGCTGCG
>DASTKD010000463.1:0-6020 GCA_035716135.1 Ktedonobacteraceae bacterium | reverse complement strand
GTCGTTACTTCCTTATCCCTGTCGTTCCGTTCTGATGAACATTTGCAACCAAATCGGTAATGGTGTACAGAACGATCTCCCCGTCCTGTAGGGACAAGGGGCGGGGTCGGGTGGATGTGGGGGCCTTGTGCTTGTCCTCGTTGGATTCACCTGATCCGCCGGGGCATCATACCCTCCCAACGGAATCGTGTTGCCACAAGGACAAGCACAAGGCCCCCACCCTTCTCCACATCCGCCCCTTGTCCCTACAGTTCCGGGACGAACGGTTCGCCTGATTTTCGGTTTCGGTTGTCAAAAATCATCAGAAAGGGAACAGTTGTTTATTGACGCCTGTTGCGAAAATAGGCCACGATTGCTTCGGTTGACAAGGTGTTGAGTACATCGGTGGGACGCAACCAGCCTTTACGGGCTATGTTAATACCGTAACGGACGACATCTAATCCGTCGATGGAGTGCGCATCGGGATCAACAGGTATCTTCATGCCCTTATCACGCGCCCGGCGCAGGTAGCGCCAGTCCAAATCCAGCCGCGAAGGGTGGGCGTTGATTTCGATGCTGACGCCATGCGCGGCTGCCGCGTCGATGATGGCCTCAACATCCAGCGTGTATCCTTCTCGTCCGAGCAGGATACGCCCGGTGGGATGCCCGATGATATCGACGTAGGGATTGGCGATAGCGCGTAACATACGTTGGGTCTGCTCTTGCGGCGGCAGATTAAACAGGCTGTGGATGGACGCCACCACGAAATCGAGGCTTGCCAGCGTCTCATCGGAGAAGTCGAGCGCGCCATCGCGCAAAATGTCGCATTCGGTGCCTTTCAGAATATGGATGCGACCCGCGAACTCTTCGTTCAGGCGGTCGATTTCCTCACCCTGACGGCGCAGCGCGTCCTCGTTCAGACCACCGGCATAGGCAGCTACCTTGCTATGGTCGGTCATGCCCAGGTAGTGGTAGCCGCGCGCGATACAGGCTTCGGCCATTTCGCGGATGGTATTCTGCCCATCGCTCCAGGTTGAATGCACATGCAGGATGCCCTGTAAATCCTCCACGCGCACCAGTTCTGGCAGCGTGCCAGCAATAGCGGCCTCGATCTCGCCGGTGTCTTCGCGCAATTCTGGCTCGACGTAGGCCATGCCGAGCGCGGCATAAATATCGGCTTCGTCCTTGCAAGGTATCAGTTCCAGATGCGGCTCCTTGCCGCGAAATAGCCCGTAATCGTTGATGGTCATGCCCATGCTGAGCGCGCGCCGCCGCAGTGGGATATGGTGTTCTTTGGAGCCGCTAAAGTGATGCAGCGTATAAGGAAACTGGCTATCGTTGACGACGCGCAGGTCCATGTTCATGCCGCTTTTCAAGACCACGCTCGATTTGGTATCGCCCTTGCCGGTAATGACCTGCACGGCTGGCTGGCTGGTGAACACGTCCATGATCTTGCGCCGTACCGCGTCGCCTGCATCGTCGGCCACGCTGACCACCATATCGATGTCGCCAATCGTCTCGCGGCGGCGGCGCAGGCTGCCCGCCACCTGCATTCGCACGATTTCCGGGATGGTTGATAGCGCCGAGCGCATTCGCTCCGCCTCGTCCTCGGCCACCGGGTAGAGAAAACGCCCGGCGTGCTGCGCCAGCAGTTCGATGCCCTGCAAGATTTTATCCTGCGTCTTCTTGCCAAAGCCGGGCAGCACCGCTACCTTATTGTCTTTACAGGCTTGCTCCAGTTCGGCGATGCTCTGCACATGCAACTGGTTATAGATGACGTTGATCTTCTTCGGCCCGACGCCCTGTATGCGCCGCATATCCAGCTTCACCGGCGGCGTCTCTGCCACCAGTTCGTCATACAGGGCCATCTGCCCGGTATTGACCAGTTCTTCGATACGCTTGATGATGGTCGAGCCCAGACCCGGCACGCCTTTGAGCTTGCCCGCGCGCGTCAACTGCTCAATATCGCCATCCAACGCGCTGACGGCCCGCGCCGCGTTCTCATAGGCGCGTACCTCGAACGGATTGCTGCCCTCTTTCAGTTCGAGCAGGCTGGCGACATCTTCTAACACATTGGCAACCTGATTCTTATCCATACATCCCTCGTAAGTTATGGTATACGCAAATCAAAAAATTCCGGTGCATTGGCCGTGACCTCGAACGGGTTGCGCCCCTTGAGGTCACGATTGAGGTAGCGTTTGCAGTCGAAATGCGCCAGCAGCCAGCAATGCCACTCGTTGGTGATGAAGAGCGCATCCCAGGGTTTTTCCGTACCTATGTCGAGCGTCTTGTTACACACAAAACAGCGTGCCATGCCCGCCGCCACCGCGCGTTCAAACCAGTGGTATACAAACTGGTGGAAATCTTCCAGCGTCATCATCTCCAGACTGGACTCTGGATAGCCGAAAAGCACCGGGTCCGGGCATTCGCGGAAGTCGCTCGATGCGCGGCTCAATGCGATGATGGGCGCTCTAACCGTTACCTTGATCTCGTCGTGCTGCGGGTCGTCAGCCGCCGTCGTAATATCGCTCAACAACAGCCCTTCCCGCGCAAACCATGCCAGTAGTTCGTTTCTCATAGTATTTTCTTAACGTGATGTGTCTACTACTGTACCATCTTGCGCGGGAACCGTCAAATCAAGAGCGAGGCCCAGGGCGATTGAAAAGCCGGGTCACGCCGGACGCCCACGAGGGGCGTCCCTACATGCCAAAAACGCCCCACCCGCCCGCGAAATGATCGGAGTTGGGGTGGGGCGGCGTCATTGGCATGTAGGGACGCCCCTGGTCTTTCACTGGGAGGTTTTTTAAGAAAGAGGCCAACGAGCTGTCATCCTGAGCGTAGCGAAGGATCTCTCGCCGGGTCCTGAGATCCTTCGCTACGCTCAGGATGACAGCTCCCACCTGGCTGCGGCCTTTCCTAAAAAACCTCCTGGTGAAAGACCACCCCACCCCTTATTACTCCGCTCGGTCGTCAACATTCATCAGGACGCTTGCGGGACGCAAGCACTATTCGGTTGCCATAGTCTAGCTGTAATGTTTGACGCTCGGCCATATGGCCTGTATCGATGATTTCAGGTGCAGGCAGACATACACGGGAAGGTCGTTTTCTGCCGGCATACAATAGGCACAGGTTATGGTGTCTGCCTGGGTGACGCTGGCGAATGCCGGTTGTAGCATAGAGAGAGGATTGCCTATGCTAATCACGACCGCGCCCGTGCAGTTTCCCGGCCCCCACAGGTAGTAAGTATTGTGTCCACTGATGGCCTGGGGCAGGTGATACTGCGACCCGTAGAAATCGATGGCTCCTGCTTCCCCATAATTCTCCGTGAAGATGCAAGCCTGGGCCTGTTCATCTTGTGGCAGGCTGTGGTAGACGCGGGCTACTGCGGCGGTCATGGTATCCCAGCCAAAGCGGTCCGCCAACTGTTGGGGTAACACACCTGTAGCTCGGTTCTCTACTTTGATGCCAGCGTTCCCACCAATGATCGCTGTAGCGCGACCATACAGCGATGGAGGGAGAATGGGCATTACGGTCGGTGCCAGCAGCAGACCTACCAGTAGCAGCAGCGAGATGTAGGCTGGTTTGAGCCAGCCCAGGCGAGGTCTGCTCATGATGCGCCCGATCAGCACTGATCCCGCTGCGAATAGCATGGGATATGCCGGAGCAAGAAAGTACAACTTGGCGCGCGTGACCGTAAACAACACGTACAGGATCACGTAGGCCCAGCCAAACGCCCGGTAAGGTTTGCCTGCCTGTGTGAAAAAGTAGTAGTACAATCCTGCCAGCCAGAGTGGTAGTGTCAAAGGATTCATGGTCAGTATCTGCTGGTAGAGGAATCCCAGTGCGGAGGCGGGGTTGGCGTGTCCACTGGTATAGGTACTCCAAAATTCAAGTGTGGGCCAGCCGTTAGCGGCATTCCAGAGGACATACGGCACCAGAAAGGCAAACGCGATTGCGCCACCAGCCCAGGCCCATTTGTTCAGCAGGTATTTGCGCTGCGGTGTTAGCAGCAGCCCGGCGACTATGGCGAAACCAAACATGAGCATAGTGACCTTGGTCATCAATCCGATACCCGCGACCAGTCCAAAGAGCAACCAGAGACGAGGCCGGTCTCGTTTAATCAGCCGGATGAGAATATAGGCCATTAGCACCCACCACAACTCGTCAAATGAGTCCATTGAGAAGATCGAATCGATAGCAAGAAATGTAAGGACGGACAGGCTCGCCAGGGCAGCCAGGCATTGCGCGAAGCGTCCGCCTCCCAACTCCCGCGCTATCAACCCGGTCAACAGTACCAGCACTGCTCCCGACATGGCTGGAAAGAGGTGATAAGCGACCAGAGAATTACCAATCACGGTATGAATGGAGACCGCCAGCAGCGCGATAAAAGGAGGAAATTCTACATAGCCAAAAGCCAGGTGCTTCCCCGCGTCGATATAGTAGAGTTCATCACGAAAAAAACCATAATTGCCACTGACAACAAGATGCGCCAGGAATTTGAGCAGCGCCAGGTAGACCAGTAATGCTGTATCGCTCAGCAGCGTTTGACGCGAGATCAACTTCTTGCGCGAGTTTGCGAAAGATGTGCGTGAATCCGTATAGACAGCCATTTGATTATCTCCTCTATAAAAAACCTTATTGAGTTCATCGCTCGCTGCAAGTGTATACTCATGTGAGGCAAAGTGACGTGTGCCAGGTAGCCTATTTCTGATTGCCAGAGGGAGGATTTGCGAAAAGCGCTCCCGGCAAAGCACAGCCAGAGGTCATGTATCCTCTGGCTATGAAATGTGTGAGATATGGCACATTGTTGTGAGCGCGGCTTTCTGGTACACTGCTTATAAAGATTGGATAGATCACTTACAGGCAGAAAGCTATGGCTACAGCTACAAAAGAACATACGGCGCAAAACAACCCCTCTTCAAAAGCGCGGCCTTATCGGGAGCGTGGTTGGACATGGTGGCTCATCCCTAAACCATTCGACCTCGTCTCATCCCTGCTCTACATTGGAGCGCTGGTGCCGTATCTTTATAGCTTTGTGACGCAATCTGGCTATACTCCACCTCTGGCCTGGTGGCAAGCCGCCTTAATGACGCTCATTACTGTCGCTCTGCTTGCCGTAGATCGAGTGGAGTACTTCATCTATGGAGAGGAAACACCACCTCGAGCCGCCGCTTCCTTCCTGCTGATGCGTATTGTCTTTATCGAAGCGCTGTCGCTGCTTGATCGCTTCCAGTACACCCCGTTTCTTTACCTGGTCCTACCTTTCCTGGGCTGCCTGTACTTTGGCGAGCTGGCAGGCTATGGTCTGACGGCGCTGGCCTGGATTGCATATGTTGTCAAACACACGTATTACGGCCCGGGCTGGTTAAGCAATGGAACAGAGCAGCATTATCTCGTACTCTTCACCGTAGGACTCGTATTAACGATTACTACGGCTCAAGTTGTTGTGAAGGAAAAGGCCAGTCGCGCTCGCGCCGAGGAGTTGCTCGCCGCATTAGATGCATCACACCAGCAATTGAAAGAGTACGCGGCCCAGGTTGCGGAACTGGCAACCACCAGAGAGCGCAATCGCCTGGCGCGCGATATTCATGATACGCTCGGCCACTTCTTGACCGTCATCAACGTCCAACTCGAGAAGGCCCTGGCTTTCCACGACAAAAAACCACAGGAGGCAGATCAGGCTGTCAGCAACGCGAAACGCCTGGCAAGTGAGGCGCTGCAGGATGTGCGCCGCTCGGTAGGCGCTTTGCGCGCAACTGAGGAGTTGCCCGAGTTCACCCCATCCCTGCATGAACTGGTAGAACGTGTGCGCAGCGATAGCTGCACAGTTGAATTGCTCATGGAAGGCCATGAAAACGGCTTCTCAGCGCAGGGGCTACTGGCTCTCTACCGGGCGGTGCAGGAAGGGCTGACTAACATCCAGAGACATGCCGGAGCAAACCATATCTGGATCAGTCTGCTCCTGGGAGAGCAGGAGGCTGTCCTGCTGTTACGCGATAATGGACACGGTTTTGATACGGCGCAATGGCAACAGCGCGAGC
>DASTKD010000462.1:0-4220 GCA_035716135.1 Ktedonobacteraceae bacterium | reverse complement strand
TTCTTCATCGCGCTCGAGTCGATACAAAGCTATCCCTTTCCCAACGCGATATGCCTCTTCCTTCGGGTCAAGCTGAATAGCCCGTTCATAAGCGACCAGGGCTTCCTCGTAGCGTTTGAGCATATAGAGTGTAAGCCCCATTTTGCTACATAACATAGTGTCGTTGTAGCGTTGGAGGTTTCGGTTGACGTAGCCTTGCCGCATGTGATCGGTGCGAGCAGCATCAAGCTGGATTACTCGTTCGTAGGCAGCCAGAGCTTCTTCGTAACGCTCCAACTCTAAAAAGGCGTTACCTTTGCCACGATAGGCCGCTGCATAGCAGGGGTCAAGCTGAATGGCGCGGTCATAAGCCTCAAGAGCTGCGTTATATCGTTTCTCTCCATACAGGTTATTACCTTCATTCAGCCAGTGTTTTTGGGTAGTCGGCGGGAGACGATGTGGGGCAGGTTGCTTCTGGGCGTGGCGCTGCTTCTTTGCCATCGGTTTGCTCCTCAAGTGGCTCTTTCTGGGCGTACTTCTTTCATTGGCTTTCTATCGTAAAACTTTTTTTAGCGTTTATGAGAAAGTATACCAGAGCTTATCTGAAAATACGACCCCAACAGGTGACACATTTTACCCGACATGCTATACTAGATTCGCATTCCGACGCTTTGACAGGTATGTCAGTATCTCATTAGAAGGATGATTGTCGAGATCATCCAGTAAGACAGGGGAGTTTGCGCATGAGTAAAGTCAAATTGCGTTGCACCACCTGCGGCAAGTGGTTTCAGTCGGCTAATGCGAAAGAAGTAACTTGCCCGGATTGTGTGCAGAAGGCCAGAAAAGAGAAGCTGGCCGCCAAAACTACGCCGACAGCAAACACAGCAACAGGTATGAATAACCCGGCGCGCCCGGTTCCACCGCCTCCAGCTAAGCCCAAACCGGCGGAAGGCACCCGCTGGTTCGACAAAGTTGAAGATGTGAAGGTTGGACAGCCAGATCAGCCTCCACGTCCAAAATTACCGCCCTCCCCTGCGCCGCGCGATACACGCGGACCCGGCGGCTACCGCGACCGTGACGAACGCGGCAATGGCCCCGGCGGCTATCGTGGTCCTGGCGGCTACCGCGACCGTGATGATCGCGGCCCTGGTTCAGGTCCGAGCGGCTATCGTGGTCCCGGCGGCTACCGCGACCGCGACGAACGCGGCCCCGGCAGCTATCGCCCCGGCGGACCTGGCACGCTGGACACCCCCGGCTATCGCCCGCGCCAGCCCATGGAAAGCGGCTTCAATCGCGGCCCGCGTCCAGGCGCTCCAGGCGAAGCGCGGCCCAACGAGAAACGCGATAACAGGCCGCCCAAACCGAAAGCCGCTAAGCCACAGACGCCGCCAAAACCTAAGCGCGAGAAGATTCCGCCTCCCATGCCCTTTGTGCCAACGCCTGAACAGGTCGCCCAGGTTGAGGCTCGCTACCTGGAACTCGCGGTACCCGCCGAGTTCGATGGCATCCGCACACAGATCGCTACAGAACTCTCGATTCCCAAAAAAGCCATCAAGAAGATCGTCAATGGCCTGCGCGAGCGCAACCATATTCCGAGTTGGTGGGAAACACAGGTCTATAAGGGCGATAGCGAGGAACTGGCGAAAATAAAATCCGCTTACGAACCGTATCTGCCGGTGCCGCCCGTCGGCGTGCATAAAAAGATCGCCGACGAACTCACGCTTAAAGCTGGCATCGTCTACCAGGCCATCAAAGCCATTCGCCTTGAATTGAACCTGCCACAGTTCAACGATCCGTCTCTGCACGGCGAAGAACTGGCCGCCAGGAAACAGGCGAAAGAGCCTGAGGTGGAAGAAACAGGCGACGAGGCCGCGCCTTCTAGTGAGACCGACGAAGCAAGTGCGGCCCCTGCTCCAGAAACAGCAGAGGCTCAAACACCTGTTGAGGTCGTTGCCTCACCCGCCGCTGACGAGAAGAGCGACGCGGACAATAGTTAGGGTTTACATGCGCCAGGGCGGGGTAGAGTGGCATCGAGATATGTAGGGACGCCCCTTGTGGGCGTCCGGGGTGGCGATGAGGGACGCTTGCCCCCACTTGGTCTACCAGTACCCACAGAGATTAGCTTAGAAGGATTTGTATGGAGAACTGCCTGTTCTGTAAGATTATTGAGGGCCAGATACCCGCGAAAATCGTGTATCAGGACCAGGATGTTGTGGCGTTTGAGGACATCAACCCGCAAGCGCCGCGACATGTCCTGTTCATCCCTCGTCGCCATATCGACTCGATGACCGACATCACGCCGGAAGATGGTCTCTTGCTTGCCAACATCTACATAGCCGCCACGAAAGTAGCGCGCGAACTGGGCATAGCCGAGAGCGGCTTCCGTTTCGTCACGAACGTCGGGCCAGATGCCGGACAAAGCGTTTTTCACCTGCATTTCCACCTGCTGGGCGGGCGCAAATTGACCTGGCCTCCAGGCTAACAGGTGCAGGATAAGCTCATGCGTATCGCCATTGACTACACCGCCGCGACGAGAGAGTCTGCCGGCATCGGTAACTACGTGCGCAGCCTCGTGGACGCCATGCTCGAACAGGATGCCAGCAACCAGTACACCCTGCTTACCAGCGGGCGTCCGCCGCGCGAGCGCCCCTTTCCTGACGCGAAGAACGCGCGCGGACGCAGCCTGATTATTCCCGACCGCTATTTGAACGTTCTCTGGTATCGCTGGCGGCTGCCAATCTCGGCCACATTTTTCACAGGGCAGGTTGATGTCTATCACGGCCCTGATTTTGTGCTGCCACCTCTGAACGGCCATACGCATAAAATTGTGACGGTGCATGACCTGGCCTTCATCGAGCATCCCGAATACGCCGTGCCGCAACTGGCCGCCTATCTCAAAAAAGTGGTGCCAGAAGCCGTAGCCGCCGCCGATGTGGTCGCCTCCATCTCACGCACTACGCGCCAGACGCTCATCGACCACTTTCACACGCCGCCGGAGAAAATTACCATCATTCCCAACGGCATTCGCAGCTACTTCCGGCGCATTACCGATCCCGTATTATTAGAGGCCACCCGTCACAAGTTTGGCCTGAAAAGCCCGCTCGTGCTGGGCGTCGGCACGCAGCAGCCGCGCAAAAATCACCTCGGCCTCATCAAAGCATTTCACAAAGCTGCCAGTTCCAGCAACAGACAGGCACGTCCGGCCATGCTCGCCCTGGCCGGGGGCAGTGGATGGCTATATGAAGAGACACAGCAGGCGGTCACGGAACTCAAACTGGAGAAAAAAGTGCGCTTCCTGGGGCATGTCAGCGACCTTGAACTGATGTTGCTGTATAGCCTGGCCGACGTGTTTGTTTTTCCTTCGTTTTACGAGGGTTTCGGCGTCCCACCATTGGAAGCAATGGCCTGTGGCACACCCGTTATTACCTCCAATACCTCATCTCTGCCGGAGGCCGCAGGGGATGCCGCGCTGCTGGTTGACCCGCACAGGCCCGGCGAGATAGCAAAGGCCATTACCAGTGTCCTGGAAAATCCCCCATTACAGGAGGAACTTCGTCAAAAAGGGTATAAGCAGGCCGCTCGCTATAGCTGGCAAAAATCGGCGCGTAAGATGCTCGCGGTCTACCAGCAGGTCTACGAGGGGAAGACTCAATTTCACGACGAGGAGGAAGATATCGTATGAGAATCGGCATGAACGCGCTCTTTTATCGCTTTCCGTCCACGGGCAGTGGTCAATACATGACGCACCTGCTCGAAGCGCTGGCCGAGGTTGACGGGGAAAACGAATACGTGCTGCTCTCGCCCGATGATGCGCCGCCCAATCATCAGAACGACCCGCGCTTCACCTACCTGAAGACGCCCATACCCGGCTTTGCCCGGCGCAAAGCTACTCTTGAAAAACTGGCCTGGGAGCAATTTACCGCCCCGGCAGCCGCGCGCAAAGCCAGAGCCGATCTTTACCATGTACCCTATTTCGCGCCGCCCTATTTTTCGCGCGTGCCGTCTGTAATTACCATCCATGACGTAATCCCCCTGCGCCTGCCCGTTTATCGCACCAGTCCCAGAATGAAAGCCTATCTCCAACTGGTGGCACGCGCCGCGCATAAAGCATCGCTTATCATCACTGTCTCGCAGCACGCCAAACAGGACATGATGGACGCCCTGCATTTGCCAGCCGAACGCATTCGCGTCATTTACGAAGCAGCCGGGGAAGAGTACAAGCCCGTCACCGGTCCCGAAAC
>DASTKD010000461.1:0-5820 GCA_035716135.1 Ktedonobacteraceae bacterium | reverse complement strand
CACTCGACTTTGTGTTGTGGGTCGCAATGTTTTTCGCGGGCTACGCCGTCTTCAAGGTCATGGCGCAGCGCAGCCAGCCCGCGCCTGTGTGATTTTTCCCACGCACAATCACACGGGGATACGCTGCGCTATCCCCTTTTCATAAGCGTCGGCCAGCGGCAAATTGGGCCAGTACCTATGCGTAGTGTTATCGAGCGCCAGCAGCACGCCGAAACGATAGAGGCAAAGCGCGACGGGTTTGGGTTGGGGGGTGGAAGCAGTCACAACACCTTTCGCCTGTGGATAAGCGGTGAGCAGGCAACCCGCCGCCAGATTTGAGCCATTCGCGGTACTCCAGGTGAGCGACTGGTTGGGATCACCCGGCAAGTTAGCGCTAGTGTACATGCCGGAAGCGGATTGCGTTACAGTATTGTAGGCTGCCACACAAGATGGCCCATTCAAAAAAGTGTTGGTTGTAGCAGGCACGCTCGTCACAACATGCCATTGATCGCCATTATGCATGATAGAGAGGTTTACCTGGTAGGCAAAGTTGTTATTGTCCGCTTCATCAGGCTGATTCTGCGCTACCATCTGCCCATTAAGCGTTGTATAAGTCCAGCTAGCCTGCAATGATGCCAAAGACATCCCAGCTACCGGGTTGATCTAATAGAGGCAGGTCGTCTGACGCTGTACAGAAGAGGTGACAATCCTGCCCGTTGTAACGACATCCCCCAAAGTCCAGGAAGCCTCCCATGCATTGGGCGGACGAGTTGGGGTCGGTAATAAGCTGAAAATGCAGGGTAGCGCGCAGGGCGCTGGTAGCGGTAGCCGTAGCCGATGGCGCATTCAAATCCGCGTATTGCTCCCCCGGCTGCACTATTTCGCTGGATTGTAAAGCATCCAGAGCTTTTTGTGCTGCCTGAAACAGTGATTGCTGTTGAGCCGGCATAAGATCGCTAAAGGAGGCGGTAAAGTCGATGAGAAAAGCCGGTAGACCCTTATGTGGCCCCTTCGGCACTGTCACAGGGTCATTCGCCAGGCATTTCGTCTCGCTCAGCACCGGAGGCACGATGATGGTGCATTTTTGCGTGAATAGGTCGGCCTGCCATGACACTTCATGCACACCCACAGATAATTGCAACGGTAGATCATTGGGAGTTGACCCAGGCACATGCGCCAGTTTCTGCCCATCAACGAAAACTGTACCCCAGCCGGGAGAGGTCTGGATATAAAAAAGATTGCTGCCGGGAACCAGCGTGGGAGTAGGAGTAGCGTTCGCGCTTCCACCCACAAATCTGGTTGTCGCAAAGATGCCGCCCGCGACGATGAGGACGACCAGCACAATAATTCCGGTAATCAGGGCTGGACTCACACGTCGTCGGGGCGGCGAAAATTCGTTATCTACGTCTTCATTGATGGATGTGCGTTCGGGATCGTTCATGGGCGTCTCCAGGTTCGTTATTATCCATAGAGACGCCGTGATACGAAAAGTATTGCAGCGCTTATTTGTCCACCCAGGCTACCAGGCGACAGAAAGCAGCTTCGCCACCGTTGAATTTCCAGGGGAAACAGCCGATCCAGACACGCTGGTCGAGTACTTCATCGATCATGCCGCCTGCATTCTCGACGTGGAAGACGCCATGCGGGAACATCTGGTAGTGCATGAGTTGCAGGTCGTCATCGGGCCAGATTTCTTCGAGCGGCTTGCCATGCTTTTTGGCGCATTTGGCGGCAAGGTCGGAGCGCACGATGCGCAGCACGGTGTTCATGGGATGATCCATTGAGCTGGCATCGATGGCGTACCAGGAGATTTGACGCTTCAACGTCCAATCGACGAACTCGTGTGTTGGGCCAGGATGCATGTTGAAGTAGCGAATCTCGTTCGGCTCGCACACGCCGTACCAGTTGCTCTGGTAATACTTGTGGTAGCCGGTATGCACTACCACAATATCGCCCGGCTCGATATGCAGGCCCGTCTTGCGCTCCCACTCCTCGAAGTGTTGCGAGGTGTAAATATCGTAATCGCCGATGCCCATCGCTTCCAGGTCTACTACCACGCCCGGACCAACCAGCTTGCTCAAAGGGATGCTACCAATGTCCTGGCCGTTGGTAATAAAGTGCAGCGGGGCATCCAGGTGCGTACCGACGTGCAGAGTGGACGAAATAAACTGGCCGCCCACTTTTTCAAAGGCGGGCCGCTTGATCCACTTGACGGTCGGCCCCTCGTAGGTTGCGAAAGAGGGCGTGTTCCCATCCCAGTTTTGGGACAGGTCGATGATACGCATGTTACTCAGGTCTGGCATGTTACCTCCTAAAAAATAAATAAAGCTAACGCTCAATGAGCGGACGCGATAAATCGCGTCCCTACAACCCTGCCAGGCTTGATGAAGCCGCCCTGGCTGTCATTCCTTGCAGGCGACCGCCTGTGGAGGTCTTGAAGAATCTCCAGTCGGCGCAAGATTCTTCGCTGCGCTCAGAATGACAGCCAAAGGAGTTCAATGAAGCTTGACAGAACACTACTAATCCTCTCAAGTTATTTGCCCTGATCCTGTACCGCGCCCAGGATGATTTCGTCGATGAGCTGCTCGACCGGAGCGCGGTCATCGGTGAAAAAGACGGTGCGGCCCTTTTCTTCGCGTATGTTGCCAAAGTTCATGCTGCTGGTCGCCACCTGCACAAGCAGGTGGTTGGACAGAGACTCGAAGTTAGCCTGGAAATTGCTGAGCGCGGTGTGTGCGTTGGTGCCGATAATCATGGTATTGGTGAAACGCGCCGTGTCGATGAGATAGACATTGGGAAAGACGGCGTGCATGGTTTGCGCCAGCGCATCGACCAGCCGGAAATCGGAACCGGTGCGCCCGGCATTGAGTATGACGGTGCCGGTGGGTGTCAGATGATCGCGCACCTCCTGAAAAAATTCCTGCGTGGTCAGTTGAAACGGAATGTAGGGCTGCTGGTAGGCATCGACGGCGATAAGATCATACTTCTGGGTGGTGGTATTCAGCCAGTAACGACCATCCTGAATGATAACGTGCAGGTTTGGCTCGTTCATATGGAAATACTGGCGCGCCAGGTCAACGATGGTGCCGTCGATCTCGACGCCGTCGATGGGGATGTTGCCATAGGCAGCGGTGAGGTCGCGCACTCCGGTACCCGCGCCCAACCCGATGATGGCGGCGCGATGCACCTGATCGGGCGAGAACGGCGGATTGTTGAAATAGGGCGCGATCATGAAATAATCCCACGGCCCCCCGGTAATTATCTGGTTGGGATCATAGATGGAATGGATGCCAACCCCCTCGTTCAAGATCAACTGCGTCTCGCTGCCCACCTGCACCACCTGGATGTAGTTATAGGCCGATTCGCGCTCGGCAATCAATGTGCCGCCGCCATTGCTGCCAAAGGCGGGCTTGATCGGCCCCCGGATGCTGAAGACGGAAAGCGCCATAGGGATCAGCAGCAGGATAGCCAGGATATTTTTGTTGAAGCGTTTTTTGCCCGGCTGCGGCGGCTCTGAGCCATTCAGAGGCGTGTTACGCGGGCGCGCGCCACTGGCAACCAGCCCAACGACCGATACCATTAAAAGGCAAACAGCGAAGGTGAAAAAGGTGCGATAGGTGCCAATGCTGGGGATAAGCCAGAGAACGGGCAAGAAGGTCCCCACAATGCTGCCCGCTGTCGAAATGGCGTACAGTTGCCCGGCGGTGCTACCCGATTTGCCCAACTGCTCGATGCTCAGACGAATGGCAAAGGGAGAGACGCAGCCCAGCAAGATCATGGGCAGCGCGAACAGCAGGATCACGGAGACGAGCGAGCCATAAAACACGCCGATGGAATAGGTAGCAAACGAGCTTTGCGACCAGTGCATAATGGGCCGCGAGATAAACGGGATGATGCTGATAAGGAAAGCGGCGGCGGTGGTCATGCCATACAGCACAGTGGCGCGCGGGAAACGGTCGGCGATGCGCCCACCCACGTAGTAGCCAACGGTGAGATAGACCAGAATCAGCCCGATCAAGTTGGCCCAGATAAACAGCGACGTGCCAAAGTAGGGGGCCAGCAGGCGCGAGGCCGACAGTTCGACCGCCAGCGAACACGCTCCCGATACAAAAACTAACAGGATGAGCAATCTGGCCTGCGCGGGTTTGTGGGTCTTCTCGTGTTTAATGGGGTTGTTCGTCTGCTGTGGGCTAGAGCTAGTGGTGGACATATACGCAATGCTCGCTTTCCATATCTATGTTATGTTGCGATTGATGTTGATGCTGTGCATGAAGTGAAGTATAACATGTGAATAGAGTTGTTCGCTACCGGAACAGATGCCATACTGATTGAAAGTGTCGATTCGCTGCTTTCCATTCGTCGTTTTATTTGAAGGGTGAGTTTGATGCCCCTCACAAACCAATCTGGAGGAATGTTCTATGACGGCCATTACCGATGAATATATGCGGCAGATGATCTCCCAAACCAGACAGTATTGCATTGTGATTTTGAAGGCTGGCCCAAAGAAACATGAGGAAGGGGTTGAAAAAATCATCTGGGAGCATGGACGCAGGAATTTTGCCCTGCGCGCCGATGGTTTGATGCCGATCGTGTGTCCGGTCTCTGACGGGAGTGACGTTTCAGGGATTGGCATTTTTAATGCTGCCGTCGAAGAGGTCACAAAGATCATGGACGAGGACCCAGGCGTCAAAGCAGGAGTGTTCGTCTACGAAACGCATATGTGCCGGGGTTTTCCCGGCTCCAGCTTACCATAAGGAATAACCTTACCCCTCTTCCTCCTGTCATCCTTCGCTTCGCTCAGGATGACAAATGGCGAGGGATGACAACCGCTCATCGGTGTTGGTCATTAATATTCATCATGGGCATGGTGGCTGTATATGGATAAAGCGACCGCAAGGGTCGCCTCTACTATGAACGCCTGCGGTTTTCCATCGTCGTCATAGTAGAGGCGACCCTTGCGGTCGCCTTATCCTTTTCCCCCGCCTTGCGGTCGCCTTGTTTCACACAGACACCGCAATACTTTCCGCAAAAACGAGTCGTATACTGTAGAACTTCATCGAAGCTACTACAAACAAAGGAAAATCAGGCTGTGTTACGCTCTATTGTGCGCATGTGTTGCTTATTTCTACTACTCTGCGTTTTTCTCCTACCCTCGATAGCCCTTGCTTCTACGACCAGACTCAGTCCCAGGAAAGCTGTGCCTGCCGCGCTTCCTGCCGTTGATCCCGCGTATGTGTATAACCAGCTTTTTTATGTGGGAACGCATTTTCTGCGGCGCGAGGCGGGCTACGATAACAACCTGCCTCCTACGCTCAACGGGCATGACGAGTTCGCGGCGTACTGGTCGCAGGAGATGCAGAAAAACCTGCAGGGGTTTGGTGCGCAGGTGCGGCGTGATACCTTCGCGGTGCAGGGGTGGGTAGGGCGTCCCACGACGGTGCCAGCCTTCAATGTGGAGGTCAGTGTGCCGGGCGTCACACATCCAGAGCAAGTAGTGGTGATTGGCTGTCATTATGATGGCGAGGCCGTCTCAACCCAATCGGCCTTTGATGATGCCAGTGGTTGCGCTATCGAACTGGGAGTGGCGAAGGCGATGGGCGCGTACTGGCGCAGCCAGCACGTTTACCCGGCGCGCACGTTGCGCTTTGTCATCTTTGATGCCGAGGAACAGGGATTGTACGGCTCGTTTCACTATGTAAATAACGTGAGTTCTGTTTAAGCCAGACCGATCAAGCCGCCAGCAACGCACGTTCATCGAGATGCAGACTCGGTTTTTTGTCCTGATGACTGTAGGCCAGGAGTCCAGCAAGCAAATGCACCACGAAATTCGTCGGGCTGCGA